>JAQBTI010000070.1 GCA_027624995.1 Chloroflexota bacterium | reverse complement strand
CTTCTCCTCGTCCTTATTGGCTGAGGGGAGAAATTCGACGTTCGGGAACTCAGTCCTAAGCTCTCGTACGAACCCTTCTTCGCTCTGTAGGGTATCCATCGCAACTTTCATAATTGAACCTCCCGGCGGAAAGTTTAAGACAAAACTCGGCTGGCAAGCAATTCCGGTGGCGACGCGACGGGCCTGTGCTAAAATCTCGTTCGGAATCGCCCCACTTAGAATCGAAAACCCCTTGAGATGTCCTGAGTCAGGAACAGCGATCTGGTGAGGAACGACAAGGACGAACCGAATACGGCGTCTGCGACTTTCTTCGTGCAAACAGTTCTGGTAGTTGTCCTCTTCCTGACCGGTCTCGCGCTGGTTAACGGTCGCGCCCTGGCCAACGGCGGAACGTTCGAAGTCTTCAGGGGGACGGACGGACCTTACGAGATATCGGTCGGTGTACTACCAGAGGATATGGCTGTCGGGACCGTGCACTTTTCGGTATCACTCACCGATCTCCAAAGGTCTGTGCCTGTAACCGACGCGAAGGTCGTGTTGATCGCCAGCGACGAGTCCGGTGAGCCTATCTACGAGGCGCGGGCAGTCAATACGCCGATTTCGCCCCTGTACTACGACGCGAACATTACGTTTCAGTCCGCAGGCCAGTGGACGATTCGTGTAGACGTTGACAGCGGCGAACTGGGACCAGCGTCTGTCAATGTGGCTCTCGAGGTGACCGAGCCTTCCCTGACACCCGGGATTGCAGGGTCGATTCTCTTCCTCGCGGTTACTGTGGTGCTCGTAGGAGGGGGATTATACGTATGGCGAAGCTCGAAGCGCTCGCTGAGGTCCGGCGTCTCATAGCCCTTCCATCGGCTTAGTCGCCGATCTCCTTCAATACTAGAACACCTTCCTTTTCCTCGAACCAGGCCGTCACCGGCGTTCCCTGGACCATGTGCTCTCTGAGATGAGAGGGCGAAAAGTTAGCGAACCTCTTTCCTTGGCCGTCGAACGTCCACCGAATACCCTGATCGTCCTCGACGGTCAACGAGTCGAGGTCGACTAGAGAGGCCGGTACGACCTCCACGATCCGCCCCCGGACACTCTCGGTATCGCCTCCGCAGGATGCCAGTACAACCTGAGCGGACAGCACTATGTACAGCGCGGTGAGTATCCCGACTCGACGGGGCGTTATAGGGCCGCTTGTGTTGAGCCAAGTCTTATACAAATCCAAAACAGGACCCAATATCCGTTGACTGGCTCAGGGCCCTTCGGTAACTTGATACCAAGGGGAGGAAAGTCATGTCCAAAGTCAAGTTGCTGGTCTCAATTGTGGCAATCATGCTCACGGTGGGCGTTACCAGTCAAGTAGCGGTGGGAAGCGCCGCTGGGCCGCCTGAGATGGTCGTCCTTGTGGTTGACCGAGAATTGGTCGCGCGTACCCCCGGAGCGCCAGACCTGGTCAAGTCACTGGTCGGGTTGCTATCAAGCCTGCGCGGGGACCACTTCTTCTTATACGTGAGTGCGGATGAGCCTGACCAGATAGTGGGGCCCGTCCTCCCGGGAGACCCTCAATTCAGGACCTTCCAATCGCGCCTGGAGGAGGAGTTGACGTCTCCCCCGGTTTCGGCCGATTGGGATTTCGGCGACGCGTTGGCTGCGGTGTACAACCGTCTTTCGGACGAAGGCGCCGCGCCGGGTTCTACCGTCTACCTGGTCACCGGCGGCAATTCTCAGCCCGAGCTTGTCGGACAGGCCAGTGTGCCCGGTCCGATAGTCGGCCTCCTTGCGGGGAGCGGCTGGCCAATATTCGGCCTGAGCCTGCCTGAGACCTCCGAACAGGTGTCCAGCGATCTGCACGATCTTTCAGTCTTCACCGGCGGGAAGTCTTTCGGACTATCGGTGCCTGAGGGACTGGCATCGCTTTCTGACGACATTCTCACCACCGATGCCAGGGGCTCCCTGGACATGATCAACCTTGGCGTCCTGGACCAGGGAACTATCTTCACTTCGTTCGTGACCATTGCGCCCGGAACTAGCGAAGCAACCCTGCTCTTTTTCAAACAGGCCGTGTATGGCTCCCTTCGGCTCAGCAACCCTTCGGGTTTTGAGGCATCGTCCGGAGACCGCGCTTCGTCGTCGGTTCTTGAGACGCCCCATGTGGTCATTTGGAAGCTTGCGGACCCGGTGCCGGGACGATGGAAGGTGGACATTAGAGGACTGGGCGGGGTAGTTTCCGCGTGGCAATCGACGGTCAACAAGTACAGCCTCGTCCTCGAGCAGATGGGGCCGGTGCCGTTGGGCAGACCGGCGACGCTGATAGCCTCCGTTAGGGATGCTGGCGTGAAGGTGGTGTTAAGCGGTGTTCGGGTCAGCGCGACCTTGACGTCTCCGGATGGCGCCGACGTGGTCTATGAGTTGAACGACTCCGGTGTAGCCGGAGACTCGGCGGCAGGTGATGGGTTCTTCTCGTCCACTATCCCGCCGATGGCCTCATCGGGAGAGTACTCGACACTACTCGATCTGTACTGGCCAGAGTTCGACCACCGATTAACTTCTGATTCGGCAGTGATCGCGCAGGCGTTCCCGACCATAGACCTGACAACCCTCAGCCTGGATGATCTCAGGCCTGGTGAGAGGGCGGTCATAGCGACCATGGCAGTGCATGTTGAGGGACAGCCGTACGCGGTCTCAGTTGACGAGGTGGTCTCTTCCGTTTCCGCCAACTCGGGCAGCGCCGGATTACTGGAGGTCAAGCCACAACAACTCGTGTCATCGGACAGGGCCTGGCTCTTCGATGTCTTCTTCACGCCCGCCGAGGAGGGTCGGCACACCCTCATATTCCATCTGACGACCGAGTACGCCGGCAGGCAGTACACGTTCAGCACAGACTCGTTCGTGGTGACATCCTCGCTCCCGCCGGTGACTCCTCTGGAGCCGGTGGCCGTGGCGGCGCCCTCGATACCAGTCACCCTTCCGCCTGTGCGGTCGACTGCATCGGCATCGGACTCATCCGGTTTCCCCTGGGCCTTGATGGCTATCCCGATCGCAGCACTTGTCTTGCTGGCAATCGGGGCCCTGTGGTGGATGAGCCTGTCGCGTCCCTACGGCTTCCTCTACAACGACCAGGACGAGTTGGAGGTCGATTTTTCAGCGATCAGGCGTAATGCGTTAATGAGGCTGCTGTTCAAGGACCGCGTGCCTGGCAGAGAGCTTGCCGTCCAGGGTTTGGAGGGCATCTCGTTCAAATTCTGGGCAGACAAGATAGGCATCAGAAGCGGACAGCCTACTCCAACGGTCCGCGTGAACAGCCAGCCACTACTCGGGGAGGCAATCGTCGAGGACCGTGCCTGGATTGGAACACGAGGCAGGCTGTATAGCTTCCTTACGTCCCCGCTGCAGGCGACGCCGGAACCGAGTGCGGCTGACGATTAGGTCAGACCAGGGCCGGCGGCGGGACGCCCCGCCGCCGGCGACCAATCCTGGATGCTACCCGCTTTCGTCGATGGTGATCGACGTGATTACGTCGCCTGGGGTACTTGCGGTCGCCGGGTCGCGGGGCGAGATGGCGTTCACTACGTCCATGCCCTCGACCACTCGCCCGAAGACCAGGTGGCAGGAGACACCACGGCCCGCGCAGTTCTTTGGGGATCCGTCGGCCTCGAATGGGTCAAGGCCCGGAGTCGGAACGAACGTTATGAAGAACTGGCTGCCATTCGTGTCTATGCCACCGGCGTTGGCCATCGACAGGATTCCAGGCCCATCGTGGCTGAGGGCGGGGCTGAACTGGTCGGCGAATCTGTAGCCGGGGCCGCCCATGCCAGTGCCGGTCGGGTCTCCGCTCTGCGCCATGAAGCCTGGGATAACACGATGGAACATCACACCGTCATAGAAGCCATCGCGGGCCAGAAAGACGAAATTGTTAACGGTCTTCAGGGCTTCTTTTGCAAATAGCTCGACGACGTACGTGTCGCCGCCGGCCAAATTGAAGGTCGCGGTGTACTTCTTGTCGGGGTCAATGCCAATTGGGGGAGGAGCGCTGTACTGCTTAGGCTCCGACGCTGAAGCGGCGGGCCGAGGCTCCTGTTCGGGAGGCGCGGACTTGAGCTCCTTTGCTGCTTCATCGTCAGAGCCGCAGGCCGCACCGAGAGCGAGTACCGCGACTGCTATCAGGACCGCCGGGTGCAAGCGCTTGTTGAACATGGTCACTCAGAATTGCCTTTCTGCTAGTGCTTGAGGTGTAACGGTCAAGACCTCCGGCCCGGCGGTATGTCGGGCGGGACGGTCCGGGCGATATTCTACAATTCCGTCGGGATTTGCGCCAGTGTGAGTAGTGTACAATTCGAGAGTCGCCGGTCGGAGTGGGGGCATGTCCAGGTACCTGGGGATCAAAAGAACGTGGGTGCTGCTCGGCCTCGTGATCGCGGCAGGGTTTCTTCTGAGCGCCTGTGACGAGGAGACCCGAAGCAGATCTGCCATCTTCGAGGAACAGTCACGGGTCGAGGGCGAAGCCACGTCTTCGATTGACGCCACTCCAGCGGAGCTGTCGACGCCGACTCCGCTACCGACGATTACTTTGCCCCCGACGAGCACGCCCACTCCGACCCGACCGCGTTCTCCGACTCCGACCCGCGCACCGGCTACCCCGACACCGACCAGTGTGCCCGTATCGACCCCAGAGACGGACGCCGAGAATGAGGTCGTGCCAACCCCCACTCCGGTGCCTGGGGAGCGTGCGGAGGACTCAAGCCCGGCAGGCTCGGCGACCTCTACGACCGCCGATCTGGGACCGGATTCGGACGCCGCTACCTCGACCATAATTCTGGCCAAGCCAGCGCCGCCCCCACTGCCTATCCGGGAGATCGCCCTGTCCGGCGTAAGGATGACCACCAATCGTCCTCTTCGCGCACATCGCCGCCGGTGCGTGGTGCTCGGAGAAGCTCTTGGACGTCTAGGGACCGGCGGGCCCCTTAGCGGTTCGGAGCGCGGCCACCAAAGAGGCGGCACGTTTCACCCTGGTCTCCTCGGTCTCTTCGGGATCAGTAATCATGCCCAGTGACGAGCAGACCCTCTCAAGGTCTTCGGGCCGAAAAGCCGCCACTACATCCGAGACTCCCCAGGCGGAATCGCCGCGCGGCAGGGCGGCCATATCGATGACGCGATCAATCCTCTCGTGCTTCGTGCCACCGGTTGGGAGTCCGAGCTGGCCAAGGCAGTAGGCGATGTCTTCTGAGCGGAAGAGCATCAATAGCTCCTCGAGACTCATGTATGAACTCTCTGAGTCCTCGGAAGCGGCCTCCCTCCGACGTGCTACCAGACGGTAACCCCAGACCGCGCCGGCTACCCCGGCAGCCAGCGGTCCCAAGAACTTCGCCGTTCGTTTCCAGTCGGCCATCGCCTCCGGTCCTTTCTCGAAGCAGTCTCAGTTAGTCAGCCACATTCTACATCAATGTCTCACGGACGTTGGAGCGGACAGGTCGACGGTGTCGGTGTCGAGCGGTCGTCTCTCCGCGAATCGAACCGACCGGCCCAGACTGGAGAGAGCTTGGCGATGTCAAGGACTGATCTTGAGATCAGTTGTCCGGTTTTGGCCTCCCCATGCATTGTAGTTAGTGGAAACACTCTTCGAATGGAGGTTCGACATGGACTGGGGATGGATCATAATAATGGCATTGGCGATACTTGGAGCCGGATTGATCGCGGGAGGCCTGGTCTCATATCGCGGGAGTACGAGAGTCGGGGTCAAGGCTTTCGGCGCTGCCTCGGTAGCAGTCGGGATTGCTATGTGGGCGGTGGTCCTGATGGCTGTACCAGTGTCTCAGAGCGGCGGAGCAACGTCAGCACCAACGGTTGAGGTTATTCAGAGTCGCTAGCTCGCAGCCTGCCTATCGGCAACTGGATTTCAACCGAGGTGGTTGGGAAGGGAGTGTCCGTCGTTGGATGAAGCGCAAGCAATAGCCCAGGTCAAAGCAGGCACTCTCGATGCATTCGGCGAGATCGTCGAGCACTACCAGGCGCCGATCGTCCGCTACCTCTATCGATTGACCGGAGATTCTGAGGTCGCGAGGGACCTGGCCCAGGACACCTTCTTGCAGGCCTATCGAGGCATTCTAAAGACGCGATCAGAGCTCTCGTTCAAGGCCTGGCTCTACAAGATCGCAACCAACAACGCCCGGCAGTATCACCGGCGCCGGCGGCTCCTAGCTTTCGTGCCGTTCTTCGACACCGAAAGAGCCGGCGTGCCGGAGCCGAGGGCGGCCCCGGACCATACGGACGAGAGGCTCGCGGTTGAGGAGACTCTCCTTCAAGTTATCAGAGGAGAAGAGGGTGTGTCTGGTACTCCACTTTGTCGAGGGACTCAGGTACCGGGAGATCGGCGAGACTCTGGGAATCACTGAGGAGGCGGTGCGCAAGCGGGTGGCCAGGGGAAGCGAACACTTCCGAAGGGCTTACCGCGGGCCGGGAGATGAGAGTAATGAATAACACGGAGAAGCGCGAGCTTCTATCAGCCTACGTCAATGGCGAGCTTGGCCGAACCCAGCGGGAGTTCGTCGAAGGACACCTGGGGGGACTGCGTCGATTGCAGGGCGGCCTTGGCGGACTTCACCTGGGTCCGGCACCGGCTCGTCGCCTTGAGGACCGAACCGGTGGCGACGGATATCAAGGAGGCAACCATGGCTACAATCGCAGCACCGCGCCCGATGAAAGTCCCGGTCCAGAGGCTGGCGCGGCCGGTACTGGCGACGGCGGCGGTCCTGGCTGCCGTTATCGTACCGGTGGTGCTGCTGCTCTCAGGAACCGGTCCAGGTGCGCGCATAGCCGAGGCATACGATGTCTTAGCCGGCCTGGAAGCGTACCGCATGAGCGGCACGACCATATCGTCAATGGACGGCCAGACAGCGGAGGTCTCGTTCGAGTGGGACTTCGCCGCGCCCGAAAGCTACCGCGGCACGATATCCGGAAGCGGCGAGACCCAGGAGTTCATCGTAATCGGCGGCGATCAGTACTCCCGTACTTCTGCTAACAGGGAAGCACGGGGCTTCATCGAGATCGTCACAGACAGCATATTTACGCCGGTCCCAAGCCGGGCGGGCACACTGCGGCTATTGGACTCCCTTATGGACTTGAAGGAGCTACCCGATGTCTCCCTGGAAGGTCTCGCAGCTCGGCACTATCTAGGCACGGTCGCCATCGACCGTATCATGGACGAACAGGGATTGACCCTTGACCCGGCGTCGCCTGGCTATGCGGAGGACCTCGCGATGCTGGAGGTGCAGCGGTCGATACGGATCGACGTGGAGCTATGGATTGACAAAGGGGACTCCACCATTCGGCAGTTGAAGTTGGACATCGAGTCTCCAGTTACGGGGTCGGGCGGCAAGTTGTTGGGCACCAGCGCGATAAGCACGTTTGTCAGGTATTTCGGCTTCAACCAGACAATCGAAATCGGGCCACCGCTGACTGCGTCCGGTGAGCTAGACCTCGGCTGGCAGACTTCCACGGGTCGGCCACCAGAGCCTACGGTGGAGGTCTCGGAGAAGTAGCAGAGGGATCCACTGTGGGCTCCACGGCTGCTCACTGGTGGTAACTTTCGCTTGGCGGAATTGGGGATGGGAGACATAGTGTATGTCATACTAGACCCAACCCATTTCGCTGGACGGGTGGGATATGGAGCAGATGCATGACTACTGACTCTGGCGCGGAGGACGGCCTGACACGCTGCTTCGGCGGCCCCGAAGACTCGCTGATGATGAGCTACCACGACGAGCAGTGGGGAGTCCCCGTGCACGACGACCTGGCTTTGTTCGAGCTCCTCTCTCTGGAGGCCTTCCAGGCCGGTCTCTCCTGGCGCCCCATCCTTCACAAGCGCGATAATTTCCGACGGGCCTTCGAAGGCTTCGACCCCGAGAAGGTAGCGCGGTATGCCGAGCCGGACAGCAAACGCCTCCTAGCGGACGCGGGGATCGTTCGCAACCGGCTCAAGGTCGCTGCGACGATCGGCAACGCCCAGCTTTTCCTCGAGATACGGGCGGAGCATGGCAGCTTTGACCGCTATATCTGGCAGTTCACCGGCCACAGTACGCTGCGAAACCCGGAGATCACCATGGACACGATGCCCGCGTTCACGCCCGAGTCCGACGCGATGTCCGCGGACTTGAAGAAGCGGGGTTTCAAGTTCGTGGGCACGACTATCTGCTACGCCTTCATGCAGTCGGCGGGCATGGTCAACGACCACGTCGTAGGCTGCTTCCGCGCCCCGGAGGACTAGGGCTGGAATCCAGGAATCGGCTGCGGACAGAAGCCTGTGTTCGGTTAGACACCCTACTGGGTGTCATCTCGAACACCAGTGAGGGACCTGGTGGGCTTGGGCTCCGTTGCGGCCGTCCCTCAGCCCCAGTTCTTGGACGGAGGCAGTGCGTACGACGCGGAGATGCCCTCGGCGTGCTCGACCTCGATATTCATCGTGCCTTCCCGCCTGGACACGACCCCGTGCACCTTCAGCACAGGCTCTTTAATGACCAGACGGTAGCGCTGGAACACCGCTGGCTTCATCATCATCGGAGTGTGCCCAAACTCGTCCTCCAGTGTGATGAACACGGTGTCGGTACTGCCGGGGTGCTGCCTTCGTATGACAAGCCCGGCTGTAGTTACCCGAGCGCCGTCCTCCAACGTCGATATCCGGCTGCTGGGTAGCACTTCAGGGTCCAGCCGCGGCCTCATGTAGGCCATGAGGTGCCCCCTGGGGTGCAGGCCCATGGTCCTGTACTCTCCCAGCATCTCCTCCCAGCCGGTCATCGGGGCCAGGTCGGCCATGTCCTGCGCGACAGGGAGCGGCAGCGCCTGCTGCGCCCCGACGGGACGGTACAGCAGCCCCACCTGCCAGAGGGCGGCCCTCCGGTCGGGGACGAGCGAGTCGAACGCGCCAGCCGCCACCAGGCTCTCCAGGGCCTCACGAAGCAGTCCCGTGCGGCTCATGGCGTCGGCCAGGCTTCTGAACGGCCCCTCTCGCCTTGCCTCGACGATCGCATCGGCCGTAGGCCCGCCTAGACCGCCCACGGTCAAGAACCCCAATAGGAGGGCCTCGTCCTTGATGATGCACTTCGCGTCGCTCTCGTTGATGTCCGGGTTGAGCACTTCAACATCGTGGCGCTTGGCGTCCTCCTTCAGGGTCTCCAGGTTGTAGAAGCCCATCGGCTGCTGGTTGAAGATGGCCACGAAGAACTCGAGCGGGTAGTAGAATTTCATCCAGGCCATCTGGTACGCGGTTATTCCGAAGGCGTAGGCGTGGGACTCGGGGAACATGTACTGCCCGGAAAACTTCTGAAAGATCTTCTCGACCACCGAGGCCGGGACGCCGCGCTCGGCCGCTCCGCGGCTGAATCTCTCCCGGTACGCCTTCAGCAGGTCCTCATTGTTCTTCCGGCTGAAGGCGCGGCGGAGGTCGTCGGCCTCCTTGGGGCTGAATCCCGCCACGTCGATGGCTAGCTGGTTCCCCTGGTCCTGGAACAG
>JAQBTI010000069.1 GCA_027624995.1 Chloroflexota bacterium | reverse complement strand
GCCTCGTTCTCCTGCTCGTATGTGCTGTAGAAGTAGGGGGTCTGGGCTTCGAACTCGGCGGCACACGTGTCTACCATCTTGTAAACAGCGCGGATGTCCCACTGACGGCGCAGGTCTCGCACCATCTCGGCGGAGCGGTCCGTGAGTATCGCGATATTCTCGTCGGAGAAGCCAAGCCGCTTTGCCTCCCAAAGGAGGTCGGCATCCAGGAACTCGGAGAGAAGCCTCGTTTCCATGCTGGCTATGTTCTGGAACGCCCGCGTAAACCAGGGGTCGATTCCGGTGATACCCGACAGCTGCTCCGGCTCGACGCCGCGCCTGAGAGCCGCCATTAGCGCCCAAATACGCTGGTCGTTGGGTTCCAAAGGCAGCCGATCCAGCAGCCCCTCCAGGTCGCCGTTCCAGTCGGGCTCCTCCCAGAGGATCGACCGGTTGGTGATCTCGAGCGACCTCACGGCCTTCTGGAATGCGGCCTCGAAGGAACGGTCAATCGCCATCACCTCGCCGGTGGCCTTCATCTGGGTACCGATCGTTCGGTCGCCGCCGGAAAACTTGTCGAACGGCCACCTCGGGATCTTCACAACACAGTAGTCGAGGGCCGGCTCGAACGCCGCGATTGTCTTCTGAGTGACGGCGTTGGAGATCTCGTCCAGTCTCTTGCCAACCGCGATCTTGGCTGCTACCTGGGCGATGGGATAGCCAGTCGCCTTGCTTGCCAGGGCCGAGCTGCGGCTGACCCTGGGGTTGACTTCGATCACGTAGTAGGGGCTGCCGTCCGTCTGGGCTGGAAGGGTTTCGCCGACCACGTCTCCGGGAGCGAGGGCTAGTTGGACGTTGCAGCCGCCTTCGATGCCCAGCGCTCGGATGATCTTAAGACTGGCCGACCGGAGCATCTGGTGCTCCTTGTCGGAGAGCGTCTGGCTCGGCGCCACCACGATGCTGTCGCCCGTATGGACCCCCATCGGGTCGATATTCTCCATGTTGCAGATAGTGACGCAGTTGTCGGCGGCGTCGCGCATGACCTCGTACTCGATCTCTTTCCAGCCGACGAGAGAACGCTCCAGCAGCACCGGCGTGATAGGACTCGCGGCCAGTCCACCTGCCACGACGGACTCGAGCTCGGCGTCGGTGTTGGCAATCCCGCCGCCGGTCCCGCCGAGTGTGTATGCCGGACGAACCACCAGAGGCAGGCCCATCTCTTGGGCCGCCATTCGGGCTTCGTCCATAGAGCCGACAGTCTTGCTCGGAGGCACGGGCTCGTCGATAGAGGCCAGCAGCTTCTTGAAGCGCTCGCGGTCTTCGGCGTCCCTGATGGTCTTGAGGGGCGTACCCAGCATTCGGACGCCGTACTTGTCCAGAACACCCGCGTCGGCGAGGTCGACAGCCAGGTTGAGCCCGGTCTGTCCGCCCAGGGTCGGCAGGATGCCGTCGGGGCGCTCGGCCTCGATGATCCTGGAGATGACCTCGACCGTAAGGGGCTCGATATAGACGATGTCGGCGATGCCCTCGTCGGTCATGATCGTGGCCGGGTTGGAGTTGACCAGTACAGTGATGACGCCCTCCTCTCGAAGGGCCTTGCACGCCTGAGTGCCGGCGTAGTCGAACTCCGCGGCCTGGCCTATCACGATTGGCCCGGAGCCAATAACGAGGACCTTCTTCGGCTTGGTGTTATCACCCATCGGAGGTTGCTGAGGACGGCGCGTTCACGTGATCGAGATTAGTGGGCATACCGCTACTCCTGCCTAGACGCCTTCTGAATCTCGATGCTGATAGATATGCCTCGCAGATCAAACCCGTAAGCTCGATCATAGGCATCACCAAGAGCTTCGTAGACAAGCTGTTCAACTGAAACGTTCCGTCGCTTGTCATCGTCCAGCCAGAAGGAGACGCCTCTTTCAGTGGGTCTCACGTATCCGCCATCAAACTTCCTTTTGATCGTGATCATCTCTCGCTTACTCAACATCACTTATCGCTTGTCTCACCGGTTCCAGGAACTTTGTCGAAGAGATGCTCAGTTACTCATCGCGAGGCGAGTACAAGCTGAGTCCTGGGATTCGCTCGAAATGTTGATCGAGGGAATAGACCTCGTGACCCCCTTCGAGTGCAAGGGCCGCGATGCTGAGGTCGGTCAGAGGAGTGATCTTGCCTTGTATCCGTAGCTGCACCGCGATCTCTCCTACCTTGGCCCAGGTCTCTTTGCTCATTTCCTGGTAAGGGAACGAGCCTAATCGCGGCAAAAGTGCTGCGTATTCGCGTCCGCCACGGGCTCCCTGGAGGACCTCGGCAAGTACCACGCCGACCATGAGGACTCTTTCACTGTCGATGAGCATCTGTAGTTCAAGGCCTACTGGCTCGCGCGGCCTCCGCAGATAGTGAATCCAGATATTCGAGTCTGCGATCACCACCGCATCTGCTCTAGCTCTTTGAGTTCCAACTCCTCGAGTTCCTTGAGGTTGTCCACCAAGTCGATCTTGCCTGCCATCTCCTTAAGCTCCGCGATCCGTCGGCGTCGTAGGTACTCCTCAAGGGCCTTGTTGACGGCCTTGCTTTTGTTTTTCTCGCCGGTGAGCTTCACAACCTCGTCGAGGACGGCATCATCAACATTCAGCGTAGTACGCATCACCAAACCTCACTGTAAATATGTATCAATATGTTACATCATAACTTGGCATCACGTACCAGCGCGAGGAACTCGTCGAAGAGGTACTTGTTGTCGTATGGGCCGGGGGAGGCCTCTGAGTGGTACTGGATACTCATGATCGGCAGTGACTTGTGCCGGAGGCCCTCCACGGTGCCGTCGTTTAGGTTGACGTGGCTGACCTCGACCTCCGATGGCAGGCTATCGCCGTCGACGGTGTACCCGTGGTTCTGAGCGGTGATGTGCACCAGTCCGGTGAGGTTGTCACGCACCGGATGGTTGCCGCCACGGTGGCCGAATTTCAGCTTAAAGGTTTTTGCGCCGAAGGCCCGGCCCAAGATCTGGTTGCCCAGGCAGATCCCCATGATCGGGACCTTTCCGATGAGTCCCTTGGCCGTCGCCACTGCATAGTCCAACAGCTCCGGGTCGCCGGGACCGGGCGATAGCAGCACACCGTCGGGCTCTCGGGCCAGGACATCGTCAGCCGTGGTCGTGGAAGGGACCGCCGTGACTTCGCATCCCTTACCGCGCAGGATTCGGAGGATGTTGTATTTGAGCCCGTAGTCGTCGACGACGATCCGGTACTTGTGATCGGCGGCGCCCTCTTGGTCCCAATCGTACGGTTGCTCGGTCGAGACCTGTTTTACGAAGTCGATATCGTCGTAAGTTGGTAGGTCCTTGATCCTGTCGAGAGCCTCCTGGGGCGACTCGTCCGTAGCGATGATCCCCATCATGACCCCGTGGGTCCGCAGACGGCGTGTGATAGCTCGGGTGTCCACGCCGCTGATTCCGGGGACCCCCTGCTCCGACAGGAAGTCGTGCAGGGTCATGGTGCTGTCGGCGTGGCTGGGCCTGGCGGAATGCTCCCGGACGACGAACCCGGCCACCTGGACCTTTCGGGACTCGAAATCGCGCTCGTTGACGCCGTAGTTGCCGATCAGAGGGTACGTCGGCATGACGATCTGCCCGGCGTACGAGGGGTCTGTCAGCATCTCCTGGTAGCCTGTCATGGAGGTGTTGAAGACCACCTCGCCGTGGGCAGGCACGTCCGCCCCGAAGGCGCGGCCGTGGAACACAGAGCCGTCTTCGAGTGCCAGGAAGGCGTCGTTGGGCCGTTTCTTTGCTGCCATTTGTTTTTGTGTCGTGGATGGGAGACGTCTGACCACGCCTCCAATGCCAAATCCGCTACTTCCGACGTTGGCCTGAAGAAAACTTCTTGAATCGTATCCGAATGGGACTAGCCCGTGCGGCATTCACGTGCGTCCTTAGGTAGTTCACCGGTATATGCCATCACTGCCTCCATCTGGGAGTCCGAGTACTTCTCGTAGAGCTTCTGGAGCTTGGCCAAAAAAGCCAGAACATCACTCGGGGTAACACGTTGTTTGTCCTTACATTCGACTAGCAGGGTCACTTCTGTACCCCAGTCGTCGTGCGTTAAGACGACGAGGTCGAACTCCCGACCAACGAGCCGCTTCCTCAGGTGCGTGCGCCAACCTGGTTTGGCGTAGTAGCCTTGTACGGTGCTTTCGAACCGTAAGCCCTTCGCATCTGCCGCGTGCCCTCTAGCCTTGGCGGCCAGTAATTTCCGACTCGGGCCCTCCGACGTCCTTTTGCCTGGCACTGTGGGTACCATGTCAAACTCTCCTTCCCTTTCGAACAGCTTGTCCCAAGGCAGAGTCCTCTTGATTGTGCCTCACCTCCCCGCCCACCACGGTCGCCACCACCCTGCCTCTGAGCGTGGCCCCCGCCAGCGGGGTGTTCTTGCCCTTGGAGGCGAACTCGGTCGGGTCGACCCGCCACTCGGCGTCGGGGTCGAAGACGGTGACGTCGGCCGGGGCGCCTTCTTTCAGTGTGCCCAGCCGGTGGTCGATCGACGCCGACGAGGCTAGCAGGAACCGTGCGGGCGCGATTGTCAGCCTTTCAACCAGCGCGGGCAGCGTGATCTTGCCACTGTGGACCAGCGACATGACCGAGCCCAGCGCCGTCTCCAGGCCGCTGATACCGAAATCGGCCTCGTCGAAGGTGCAGAGCTTTTCGACGGTGCTGTGAGGCGCGTGGTCGGTGGCGATGACGTCCACGACGCCGTCGGCCAGTGCTTGGACCATGGCGTCAACATCCTTCTGGCCGCGCAGCGGAGGATTGACCTTGGCGTTGGTGTCGTAGGCCACCGGGGTCAGTGGGTCGAACTCGCCCGGAACTCCGTCCCCAAAGCGGCCCAGGACCGCCCGGTCCGTCAAGGTCAGGTGGTGGGGCGTGACCTCGCAGGTTACGTTGAGCCCTCTCTCTTTGGCGTCGCGGACCGCCTGGACCGCTCCCGCCGTACTCACGTGGGCCAGATGGAGCCTGCCGCCGGTCAGCTCGGCCAGCGCGATGTCGCGGGCGACCATCACGTCCTCGGCCGAGTTGGGTACACCTCTGAGACCCAGGTGGTTCGAGACCCAGCCCTCGTTCATGACGCCGTCGCGGAACAGATCGGGCGCCTCGCAGTGGTCGATTATCGGAAGCCCGTACACAGAACTGTAGCTGAGGGCCTGGCGCATCACGTTGGAGTCGGCCACCGGGTGACCGTCGTCGCTGAAGCCGATGGCCCCGGCCTCGGCCAGCTCGCCCATCTCGGCCAGCTCCTTGCCCTTGCTGCCCTTGGTGATGCAGCCGATGGGCAGGACCCGGACGGCCCCTTCCTCGCGCGCCATACGCATGACGAAGTCGACCGTGGCCCGGGTGTCCATGGTCGGGCTGGTGTTGGGCATCGCGCATACGGTGGTAAAACCGCCGCGGGCCGCCGCCAGGGTCCCCGTGGCGATGGTCTCCTTGTACTCGAACCCCGGCTCGCGTAGGTGGCAGTGGAGGTCTATGAAGCCCGGAGAGACTACCATCCCCGTAGCGTCGATGACGGCGGCCCCATCGGGGGGGTCGATATGATCGGCGAGCCCCTTCACGACGCCCTTTGACAGGAGCAAGTCGGCGATGCGGTCGATCCCCTGGCTGGGGTCGATGATACGACCGCCCCTTATGAGTATCGTCTTCACTCGTTGCCCTCTGTTTTGCGGTCTCGGGGTGTGCCCCACCCCCGTTC
This sequence comes from Chloroflexota bacterium, assembly GCA_027624995.1. Taxonomy (GTDB): domain Bacteria; phylum Chloroflexota; class Dehalococcoidia; order Lucifugimonadales; family CATQGZ01; genus CATQGZ01. The sequence goes on along the minus strand of JAQBTI010000069.1, from coordinate 3,920 downwards.
TGGGGGCGATGGGCCTTCGGAGCCTCTAGACCCGTCGTCCTTCCCCGGAAGGACTCGGGGTGACACCAATCGACGACTCCCACACTGGTAGGTCACTTAAGATAGACCCTCCTCGACGTGATGTCGGGACGAGGCTTTGGGCCAGGCTTGGACAGTTGTTGAGACTCAACGGTATCTGGTGTCGCGTGTAGGGTAGGCGCCGTCAGGCTGTACAGCAGCGCCATTCGGACGGCGACGCCGTTGGTCACCTGCTCCTCGATCACGGACCTGGCGCCGTGAGCGACCTCGGAGTCTATCTCGACCCCCTCGTTCATTGGGCCCGGGTGCATCACTAGGACGTTGGGCTTGGCAAGCTGCAACCGCTTGCTGTTGATCCCATACATCCGCGAGTACTCGCGGAGACTGGGAAGGTGGCCCGCCCTTTGACGCTCAAGCTGCAGTCTCAGCGCCATGACGACGTCGGCGCCATCCAGCGCGCGCTCGACGTTCGTCTCGATTCGGACATTGGTGAACGGGTGGCCGACTTCTTTCCTGTGGCCGTTCTGGAAGTCGCTGGGTATCAGGGTCGGGGGGCCGCACAGCACGACCTGTGCTCCCATCTTTGTGAGCCCCCAGAGATTGGACCTTGCGACGCGGCTGTAGAGCAGGTCGCCCACGATCACTACCTTGAGGCCCTCGATCGGGCCAAGGTGGGACTCCATGGTGAATATGTCCACGAGCGCCTGAGTAGGGTGGGCGTGGGTGCCGTCCCCCGCGTTGATAATCGAAATGTCGAGGCGGCCCGCCAGAAAATGCGGGGCGCCGGACTGGGGGTGTCGGATGACTATCAGGTCGGCGTCCATCGCCTGGATGGTCCGGGCGGTGTTGTACAGCGACTCACCCTTCTCCACACTGCTGCCGCCTCCCGTGACGCTGATTACGTCCGCGCTCAGTATCTTGCCAGCTTGCTCGAACGACACCCGTGTGCGGGTGCTTGGCTCGTAGAAAAGCGTGATGATCGTCTTGCCTCTCAGGGCGGGCACCTTTTTGATGTCGCGTTGAAGGACCTCTTTCATGGCGCGGGTGTTCTCCATGACGGCCCCGATTTCCTCCCTAGTGAAGTCGTCGAGGTCCAGGACGTGGCGTCGTCCGGCGAGCTGTCGGGCCCCGTCGGTTGACTCGGTCGGGGTGCGCAAGTACTCGCGCTCTTCAACCCTGCTGGCCTGTGTCATCGGCTCCCCCTTGCGACGAGCATCACTTCGTCTAAGCCATCGATCTCGGTGACGCGAACATCGACCTCCTGGTCAGGCGAGGTAGGCACGTTCTTGCCTACGTAGTCGGGCCTAATAGGCAACTCGCGGTGCCCTCTGTCGATCAGGACCGCGAGTTGGATCTCGCCGGGGCGGCCGAAGTCGTTGAGGGCGTCCATGGCCGCGCGGATGGTCCTACCGGTGAACAGCACGTCATCCACGAGGATGACCCGCAGACCCTCGATGTCGAAAGAGATGTCTGTGGGGCGCATCACATGCCGGGAGCCCTGGGAGACGTCGTCTCGGTATAGCACGATGTCGAGGGCGCCCACCGGCACCTCCTGGCCTTCGAACTCCTTGATCGACGCCGCCAGACGTCTGGCAAGAGGGACCCCTCTGGTGTGCATGCCCACCAGTGCGATGCCCTCTGCGCCGCCGTTGCGCTCCAGGACTTCGTGGGCGATCCGCGTCAGCGCTCGCCTAATCTCGTCCTCGTTGAGTATCCTGCGCGGTCCGGTTGTCGCTGCCAAAATTGCCTACCTGCTATCGGGCGTAAAAAAACCCCTTGCCCGCAGGCAAGAGGTAGTGTGAGTTGCGCAAGAGCCCCGAAGCGGTTCCTCTGCGCCTCCCTTGCCAGCCTCACTGGACTGAGTTAAAGGGCGTATTCCAATCTCGTATTCAGTTGTCAACTCTATTGTATGGGAGTGTGGCCGGACAATTCAAGGTGCCGTGACCCGGATTGAAGAGGCGCCTTCGATCAGATCGGAATGGGACGCTCGGACTGTGCCTTGACTCGCTTTCCGCAGGGGCCCTAAGATTGTCTGAATAGGTTAATAGACGCCTCAATGAAGTTATTCAAACGAGTGGAAAGACGGGTCTCCGCCGGGGGGGTGGTCTACAGGGACACGGGAGCGGGACCAGAGGTAGTGGTCTGCCGTCGCAACTCGCCCGCCGTGTGCGGTCTGCCCAAGGGCACCCCTGAGCCGGGCGAAAGTGAAGTCCAGACGGCCCTCCGAGAGGTTCGGGAGGAGACGGGCTTGGAGGTCGAGAGCCGGGCCCGTATCGGCAGCATCAACTACTGGTTCGCGGACTCGAAACAGGATGTTCGCTTCAATAAGACGGTCCACTTCTACCTCATGTCGCCCACGGGAGGCGACCTATCACTTCACGATGGCGAATTCGACGCCGTTGAGTGGCTCTCCTCCTCAGACGCTTCGTCGGCCCTGACCTACCAGAGTGAGGTCGATATTGTTCTCAAGTGCCTTTCCATGGTCTCGGAAGAAGCAGGTAGCGCCCGCCTTGGATGATGGGCTGTTCATCACTGGCGAAAAGGTCGTTTTGCGCGAGAAGCGCATTGAGGACGCCGCCGCCGACTTTGCCTGGCGTACCGATGAAGAGATGGCCAAGCTCGACGCCACCCGGCCGCTCAACATGTCCTACTCAGACTTTCTTCGATACGTAAAAGAAGAGATCGATCTCCCAAACCCACGGTCCAAGCGGTTGGCAATCGACACGACCGATGGTAAGCACATCGGTAACTTCATGTACTACGACATCGACCTGAGGCGTGGAGAGGCCGAGCTGGGCATCATGATCGGCGACCGCGAGTACTGGGGCAAGGGCTACGGCACAGACACAATCAAGGCCGTCCAGGACTACATCTTCACCAATACGCCCCTGATGCGCGTATACCTCCACACGCTCGAGTGGAACGAGCGCGCAAGGAGGTCTTTTACCAAGGCCGGCCTGCGCGAGGTCAAGACGGTCCGTCGTAGCGGCATGAATTTCGTTCGTATGGAGGCCCTCCGGCAGGAGTGGGAGACCCGCAAGGCCGAGGCCGCTTTGAAGCCGGCAGATGCCCCCGACCGGGGCGCCGGCTCCAACTATAAGGCCAGCGAGGCCCGCGGCACCTAGCCTCTGGGACTTCCAACGCCCGCTTCTACCGGCCTGGCGGTATCGGTCTGACGCCCGCGCGTAGGCGCCCTTTTTCCATCGTTACAGGTGTCCGCCGCGCTCCAATGTGTTTTTCCGAGGGAGCGGAGCGACAGAGGAATCTAAGGCGGTCGCCATGTGACGACCGCCTTAGACAGGCAACGGCTCTAGATCCCTCGTCACTGCACTCATTGGGGAGACACTACTCTTCTATATATGTACAACGTCTAATAAAAGTAAAAAAAGACCCAAGTCTCCTTGCGTAGCTTCCTGGACGTTGGATAGGCTTCTCTCCTAACGCTTCAGCCCGAACGCCGGGCACACAAAACCGAATCGGAGGAGGACCCATGGAGCTCGTTCGCGCCAGAGTTACCAACTACAAGAGCATCGACGATTCGGGCTGGGTTTCGATGGACGGGGTCACCTGTCTCGTCGGCAAGAACGAGTCCGGCAAAACGGCCTTCCTACAGGCGCTAACGAGACTGAACCCGGTCCGAGGCGCGAACGGCGACTTCGATATCAAGGACTACCCTCGCAAGGGGTACGCACGCTACAAGAAGGCCCACTCGGAACGGCCCGCCACCGCGGTCAGTGCCGAATTTCGCCTGTCCAGCGATGACCTCGCCGCCGTCGAGGTCTCAGTAGGGCAGGCAGTGCTCGCCTCGTCCACGGTAATCGTGCACAAGGACTACTCCAACGGCTTGACGTGGGACCTCGAGTTCAGCGAGCAGGCACGGGACACCGTGGCTCAAGAAGAGG
>JAQBTI010000068.1 GCA_027624995.1 Chloroflexota bacterium | reverse complement strand
GCTTGAAGGTCAGCGCCGTCAAGGTAGCTAGAGTTAGAACGCCCACGGCTGGTAGGTAGCGTCTCCTCCTCACTCCGGGGTATAGATAGCTCCTCTGTACTCCGGAGCCTTTCTTTTTCTGGCCGAATTTGACCCTCTAACGGCCCCTCGTTATACTCGCTGGTGACTGTGGAAGAGCGCCCGACAGCGACCGGCACTCGTGGTCCAGGGAACGGGAGTGGAGAGTGGCGCGACTCAGGAGAAAGATGGCGGGACCGGGACGGGGCTCCCGCGACCAGACGCTGGCCGACTATCTACCAACTTGGACCCCGCTTCTGGTCTTCGGCGGGACGGTGCTACTGCTTCTCTACGCCTACTCCCTCGTGATTAGCGTCTCCTGGTTCGACGGCTTCCTGACGATGCACGCGGTCGTCACCGGCCAGATGCTTCGCATGTTTGGAGTAAATGTCGATACGACAGGCACCATTCTGGCAAATGACAGGGTCGCCTTCACGATAATCTCCGAGTGTACGGCGGTCGCTCCCATTATCATCTATGGAGCTGGCGTGTTGGCTTTCCCGGCCGGTTGGCGAGCCAAGGCGGTGGGGCTCTCGGCCGGAGCAGCGGCGCTGGTGATTGTCAACTTCGTGCGGATTACTTCCCTCTTCTTCATAGGTATGTACTACCCGTCGGCGCTCGATGTCTTCCACCTGATCGTCTGGCAGTCAGTAATGATAATCCTCGCCGTCGGCGTCCTGTTCGTGTGGACCGCGCGGGTATCGGATCGTGTTGTCGGCCAGCCTGCCAGTTAGGCCGCGTTCGGCGTGCTCCTGGCGGCACTCTCCCTTCTGTGGGTGCCGCTCGCTCCGCTGTATGTCGAAGCGCTAGATACCGTCCTCTCGCTGGTAACCTCCCGCGGCCTCGACATCGTGACAAAGGACCATTCCATCTATCTTGTGGCGAGCGAGTTCCCAGATTCGGACCGCCAGACCAATATCCACTTCCACGCCTTCCTGCTGTCATATGGATACCTAGTTGCCCTTGGCCTGTTCCTGATTGAGGCGTCTGCGCCCCGCCGCAACAGGGTGACTGTGCTGGCAGTGTCGTCTGCCGCCCTGCTGGTTGCCCATCTGGTGGGTCTGTATGTGGCGGGCTCGGCAACCCTCGAATGGATGCGCGGCGAGAAGTCTGCGGACGATGTGGGCTCCGCCGTCACGACTCTTACCATGGTCTGGGCCCTGGTCCCGGCCGTAGTGTGGACTTTCGCCTTCATCCAGCGACATCTAGCGGCCGCCGCCCCTCGAAAGACGCGGCGGGTCTAGGTCTGACAATGCACAGCGAGGTATGGTCATCGTGATACTCTTAGTCGTCTTCGACGGTCTTCGACCCGATCAGGTCACATCGTCGGGCACCCCGGCGCTATGGGAGCTTGCGAGAAGGGGAGTCCGGTCCCTCAACCACCACTCGGTCTATCCGACGTTGACCCGAGTCAACGTGTCCAGCATGTTCACCGGCTGCTATCCGACTCGTCACGGGGTGGTGGGTAACAGCATCTACCGGCCAGACGTAGATCCGAGCTGGGAGATCTCGACGGGCCACCAGCCCGATTTAGTAAGGCTCAGCGAGCTGCTCGGACGGGGAGTCATGACGGCCCCGACGTTGGGAGAGGTATTGCACGCAAACGGCAAAACGATGACGGCGCTGGGTGTCGGTAGCAGCGGCAACACCTTCCTGCATCATCCAGAGGCGGGCTCGGTCGGAGGCGCGATCGTCCACCCGGAATTCACCGTGCCTGATTCGCTTGCGGCCGAGCTTAACGAGCGATTCGGACCCTGGCCTGCGGCAGGAGTGCCCAATCAGCACCGTATTGTGCGGGCCGTGACGGTCTTGATCGAGTACCTACTGCCCGTGTACGCGCCTGCAGTCGCCACCCTATGGATGTCGGACCCCGACTCTGCGCATCACAAGACGGGCATCGGTTCGCGTCAGTCCGTGGATTCTATCCGGCTGGCGGATGAGCAGCTCGCCCGCGTCATCGCGCACATCGAGAAACAGGGGATGGCCGATGAGACCGACATTATCGTGGTCTCAGATCACGGCCACTCTACCGTCAAAGAGGTCATAGACGTACGGGGCTTCCTTGTGGAGGCTGGGGCAAAGGATTCGACGGACTCCACTGACGTGTTGGTCGCCCACAACGGCGGAAGTGCGCTCATCTACATGCCGGGTGCGGACGGCCGCCGGGTCGCGGATGTTACCGGACTGCTGATGCGGCAGACGTGGTGCGGGCCGGTGTTTTCCCGGGCTGGGCCGGACGGCGTTCCGGGCAGCATTCCGCTGTCTTCAATCGGCTACGACCACCCTACCTCGCCTGACATAGTCCTTTCATTCGCCTGGGACGCGGATGTCAACCAGAACGGAGTTAGAGGGAACGTCTACTCCTGCGGCGAGGTCGGTGTCGGCCTCGGCAACCACGGCTCGGCAAGCCCTTACGAGGTGCGCAACACCCTTGTCGCCGCCGGACCTCACTTCAAGAGCGGGGTCACCAGCATGGCGCCGACCTCGAACGCCGACGCCTTTCCCACGATACTACGGATTCTTGGACTCGAGTCTGACAGCCCCGTCGACGGTCGAGTAATTGAGGAGGCCCTCGTCGGAGGTCCCGAGCCCGATGAAGTTTTCGTGTCGACCAGTGTGCTGGAAGGGACCGCTATGTTGGGCGATCTTACGTATCGGCAGGAGATTCAGGTCTCGCGTGTCGGTAATACCACCTACATGGACAAGGGTAGAGCGAGCCGGAGCTAAAGGGTTAAGCGAAGACCAGTCAGGTTTTACCATTGAGACTGTAGGCGTTGTCGATATACTGGCCCAGCATCCGTTGAGCGTTGAAGTACGATGCGTTGACGGCTATGGTAGACCGCATGACGGCGGAGAAGGCTTTGCGGTCCCCGTAATACATGGGGGCGATCACGTACTCCAGCTTGTCGTAAAGCGACTGGGCCTCCAGCCTGGGGTTGCTCTCTTCGCTCCAATGACCCCCGATCGCCCACCCGGTCACACCTTCGACGTGACCTTCGACCCACCAGCCATCGAGCACGCTGAGGCTGGGCACGCCATTGACCGCTGCCTTCATACCGCTGGTGCCTGACGCCTCCATCCCTTTTTCGGGCGTATTAAGCCACAGGTCCGCTCCGGCGCACAGTACTCTTCCAAGAGCAAAGTCGTACTCTTCAGGGAACACGACCCGGACGTCGGGCGAGAGCACTGAGGCAACTTCGAGGACTCGCCGGATCATCTGCTTGCCTTCTTCATCCCTTGGATGTGCCTTGCCCGCCATGATGATTTGGAGCGTCCCCACCCGGCTTGAAATCGTCCTTAGTCTGTCCAGGTCACTGAAGAGCAGGTCGAATCGCTTGTAACTCGTGACTCGCCTGGCGAAACCCACTGTGAGGGCATGAGGGTCCATCGGGACGCCGGTGCGGCGCTCAACTTCTTCGAGAAGGTCCGTCTTGGCCTCCTGATGGGCGCTCTCTATCTCGTCCAGGGGTACCGTGACCACCCATCGGAGATAGGAGTTGTCGGTCCGCCATAGAGGGACGTGCCTGTCGAAGACTTCGGCCAAGGCTGGGCCGGCCCACGTGGCCGCGTGGACGCCGTTGGTGACATAGTTCAAGGAATTTTCGGGGAACATGTCCCGCGAGGTCTCTTCGTGCCGCAACGATACTCCGTTTACGTAGTGGGACATTCGAGCGGCCACCTGGGTCAGGTTGAGGGACTCGTGAGCGCCGCATCCTGCCTGCCGCAGAGTATCCAGCCTGGCCGCGCCCAAGACCGTCTGAGCGAGGTCCATGGAGAACTCATCGTGTCCCGGCGGGGACCGGCGTGTGCGTAGTGAACACACACCGACGCCTCACTGCCTCCGCTGCGTCATCGACCGATTGCTCCGCGTTGCCATTTAGAAGCTGCTGCTCTAACAAGGGGAGCGTAAGCAGCGCGGAGTGACCCTAGTTCATGTGGAACACGTCGATATCGAGGTACCCCTGGGCCGTCAGCACGGCGATGCCCCCCGGGCCCAACAGCACCTCCTGACACAATCGGTACCGCTCGTCCCCCCCGTAGAGGTGGTCCGTGAGGCTCTGGTGATAGTCGTTGTTGTCGGGCAGAGCTGTATCGAGCATGAAGACGGGGACGGTGTGGCCGCTAGATCCGACGAGTTCGTATAGCCATGCCTGTACGACCACGGAAACTCCCTCGATCATGACCCGTACCCGAGGATGGACCGGGTTCAGGCGGCCGTCGGCAAACCAGTGGTGGGGGAGTTCAATCTGGCCGGCATCGTCGATTTGCTGGCGAAAGAGGCCCATGCGGTGGAGAAGAGTAACGCCAACGGTAGGGAGTCCGAGATCCGCTGCCGCCCTCAGAGTGTCTCCTGCCAACATGCCCAGACCGCCGCTCTACGTGGGCATGGAAGCTTCCAGAGCCATCTCCATGGAGAAATAGGCAACTCGCCCAATGCTTCCTGTTGTTCCGTTCCCCACGTGCACAGTCCCGAACCCCATATGCAACGTCCCTCCAAAAGGCGTTTCGTGAAGAATCTTCGCACCTTCAAACCGCATCGTCTAGGGCCTGGGCGGCCATTTTTCTACTGTCGCTTATGATTGCTTGCCTCCTCGGCCCAGTATGCGATCCCCAGCAGGCCCGGGCCGATGTGGGCCCCCATGACCGGTGTGAACTCGCTGACGAACGATTCGCGGCACGAGAGCTCAAGATGCACCCGCTTTCGCAGCTCCTCGGCCTCGTCGGGCGCGTCGGCGTGCATGATCGCAGCGTGGACTCCTCGTCCGCCCACTCGCTCCAGGACGATGTCCACGAGTCGGATCATCGCTCGGCGCTTGGTCCTTGGGCGCGCGCGGGTCCGCACTTCGCCGCCGGCCAGCTCGAAGATAGGCTTTATGTTCAGCAGCGCGGCGCCAGCGTGCGCCAACCTGGGCACCCGCCCGCCCTTCCACAGATAGTAGAGTGTGTCTACGACCGCCAAGAGACTCACACGGGCAACCATGTCTCGGGCGACCTCTGCAACTTGGCCCAGGCTGTCGCCCCGAAGAGCAGCCCGCAGGCTCTCCATGGCTATGAGGCCCTGGCCTCCGGCTGCACTCAACGTGTCCAGAACCAGGAACTCGGTTGGTGATCCGCCTGCCCGAAGCTCATCCGCAGCGGCGCTTGCGGATTCGTGGGACGTACTGAAGTTGGCCGCCACGGTCAGGCAGAGGACGGCCGAGGCCTCACTTCCGGCCCTCTCAAACGTTTGTCGGAACAGTGCAGGGGAAGGGGCCGAAGTCGTTGGAAGCCGGTCCGACCGCCGCAGCATCTTGTAAAAGTCGGTGGGACTGAGATCGACGCCGTCCAGATACGTCCGACCGCCGAGCTCCAGCCTCATGGGCACGACGTAAAGACCCTTGGCATCCGGCGGAAGAGATGCCGCACTATCTACGACAATTGCGACGGACCTTGTACCGAGGTTCTGCTGCACTGACTCCTCATTATGTGTTTCGCTGGATACGTCGTCAAGGCGAGTCTCGACTCTGCGAGTTGAACGCATGCGAAGCGTCCCGCGCGCGAGGTGTTCGCCTATGAACACGCACTTGGGTTGTTGTAAGATGCGAAGGCTTTTAGAAAGGAATTCCCCTTGACAGGACGCCAGATCGAACGGCTTCCGGGCATGCAGGACCTCATAGGTGACCGCTATGTCCTCTTGGCCGACATGCTGGAGTCGGCTAGAGCGTACCTGAGTCAGTCGGGGTATTCGTCAATAGACACCCCGCTGCTCGAGGAGGCGGAGCTCTTTGTACGCAAATCAGGCGGAGAGCTCGCCAGCCGCATGTACACTTTCAGTGACCCGGGCGGGCATGAGGTTGGACTTCGCCCTGAGTTCACCCCGTCCGTTATCCGCCACTACATCCGCGAGCAGAGAGGGCTAAGTCTCCCGGCAAGGTTTCAATATGCAGGGCCGGTATTCCGGTTCGACCCGGAGGGCTATCGGCAGCAGACGCAGGTGGGTGCCGAGATCGTCGGGGGAGCGGGGGTCGACTTTGATGTCGAGGTCCTCGAACTTGCCTGGACCGGCCTAAAGAAGCTGGGCGTGGACGCCGAACTGCGGATCGGACACCTGGGCGTGGTCCAGAGCCTGCTGGGTAGTTATCAGTTTTCGGAGGCGGCCAACCTCTTCATAATAGGGAATCTCACGGCGCTTAAGAGCGATGCCACGGATGCACAGGAGCTGATGGAGCGGGCGGGAACACTCGGCCTGGTAGATGCTGAGCAAACCCAGGATGGGCTGTCGAGCATGGACAGGGTTTCGAGCGAAGACGCGCAACGTTTCGTAAGGGGTGTGCTCCAAGGCTCCATCGCGACGCCGATTGGGCGCAGGACGACAGAGCGGATCGTAGCCCGGCTGCTTCGGAAGGTGGAGGCTGCCGGCAGCCAGGGAGCCCTCCAGGATGCGTTTGCTTTAGCCAGCGCGTTGGCCAGGCTCGAAGGTCCCGCATCTGCCGTGCTAGACCAGGCGCGGCACATTGTGTCCGAGCGGGGACTGTCGGCAAGTGCGCTGGATGGGCTCGGTGCATTAGCCGATGCCCTCTCGCAGAGCGAAGTCCCGGATGACCGCATAGTTTTTGACCTGGGACTCGCCCGGGGATTCGCATACTACACCGGCGCCGTTTTCGAGCTCGTTGGCCGGGCCGGTGATGGACCGGTGTCCCTTGGCGGGGGCGGTCGCTATGACGGGCTTGTTCGAACGCTTGGTGGAGACGAGGACGTGCCTGCGCTGGGATTCGCTTACACGCTCGACCGGGTAGTTGACTTGCTGACCGCGCGGATTGATGAATGAGCATTCTTAGACTGGCCATACCGAGCGACGGTGCTCTATACGAGCCCACCCTGTTGTTCCTTCGCGCCTGCGGCATCGGCGTGGCCAGGAGCAACTCTCGACGATACACCGCCGAGATTCCCGCACTGCCGGGCGTGACCGTACTGTTTCAGCGTGGCGCCGACATCACCCTCAAGGTCGAAGAGGGCAGTGCTGACATGGGCATCGTCGGCCGAGATCGGCTCTTGGAGATGCGCCGCGACGGCGGTGACACGGCCGTTGTTATCGAAAGCCTGGGCTTTGGTCACTGCGAGCTGGTCCTCGGGGTGCCGGACGCCTGGATCGATGTGGTATCGCTCGCCGACCTGGCCGACCTGGCAATGGAGTTTCGCCAACAGGGCGGAGACCTCCGGATCGCCACCAAGTACCCGCGCTTGGTAGGACGCTTCCTCCTCAGCAACGGCGTGAACTACTTCTCGTTGGTCCACTCCAGTGGGACCCTTGAGGCGGCACCGGCGATGGGGTACGCCGATATCATTGCCGATCTTTCTTCCAGCGGAGTCACGATGAGGGAGAACCGCCTTAAGCTCATCAGTGGAGGCTCGATCCTTTCCTCGGAGGCCTGCCTTATCAGCAACAAGGCGGCGCTCGCCGCCGACCGGGCCAAGCTCGACGGCGGCCGTGTCATGGTCGAGATGATAGAGGCGTATCTGCACGCGCAGGAGTTCTATAGCGTTACGGCTAACATGCGCGGCGAGACGCCGGAAGAGCTGGCGCGCTACGTGTTGGAGCAGGCCGATATCGCAGGGCTCAGAGGGCCGACTATATCCAAGGTCTACGCGAGCGACTCCGATGAATGGTTCGCGGTCACCGTCGTCGTCGGGAAGGCGAACTTGATTACGGCTGTAGACCAACTCAGGAGCGCCGGCGGCGACAGCGTCACCGTGTCCCAGCCGAGCTACGTATTTCGGTCTGAGAGCGCCGCTCAAGACCGACTTACCTGAGTGTGGAGGTCGTAGCGTGCCAAACCTGGCGGCACACATAGACCTGGCTAAACAAGCCGCCGGACGCCTGCAGCACCCGACAATCGAGGCAAATGTTGGGCACTTCCTTCTGGGTTCAACGACCCCCGACGTCAGGGCCATATCGCGCGGCAGCAGGGAAGACTACCACTTCGCAACGCTCGATTTCGACGAGGTCGGCGCAGGCGTAAGTGGCCTCTTCAATGCCCACCCAGGCCTGAGAGATATTGGAGAGCACAACGGACAGACCGTGGCCTTCGTCGCGGGCTACATGACTCACCTGATCGCCGACGAGTTCTGGATTCAGGACATGTACCGACCTTACTTCGGCAACGACAACGCGTTCGCTGACGCCACCACGGCAAATGTGATGGACAGAGTCGTACAGCTCGACCTGGACCGGCGCGCCTGGCACGCTTTTGGTGCCGCAAGGGGATCACTGCGCGGTGCAACTGAAAAGGTCGAAATCGGATTCATAGACCGGGATATCCTCGACGAATGGTTGGAATGGGTCTTCACTGTGGGCGACAGAGGGTTCTCTTGGGACCGGTTACGGTTCATGGCCAAACGCGTCTCCAGGGGAGACGAGTCCCACCCGGCGCACCGTATTGCCGAGGAATTCCTGGCAGGGATGCCTGAGAGCCTTGAGGCACTGTATCTCCTGGTACCTAGCGAGGATGTCGATCGATACCGGGAGCGGACCGTCGATGCGCTGGTCCGAGAGGTAGACCGGTTCTTGTCATGAAGATCATCCGAGGATTCGACACCGCGATGAAGGCCCTATGTGAAGACCGAGGACTGGGGTTCGATGTGCCTCCCGAGGTACTGGCCCGGACCGCGGAGGTATTTGGCCGACAACTCAGCGCCGTCAAGGCCGTCGAACTGATCATCAGCCAGGTCCGTGAGCGAGGAGACGCCGCTGTCCGAGAGATCACTGTCAAGCTGGACGGAACGGCCCCGGACCCGTTCGAGGTCTCCCGAGCCGACATCGCGGCCGCTTATGATCAGGTTCCGGACGAAGTGGTTGAGGCGCTCGAGGTGGCGGCAGGCCGCGTTCGCCGCTTCCACCAGGCCAGCGCCCCAAAGGCCTGGCACGATGAGTCAGAAGGATACGGTCAGGTCGTGAACCCGGTTGGTCGCGTAGGCGCATATGTCCCTGGCAGCACGGCTCGTTATCCGTCTACGGTGCTGATGACTGCGATCCCGGCTAAGGTCGCCGGCGTCGACGAGGTCATCGTCTGCACGCCTCCCCACAACGGTGGACAGCCGAGCGCGGTCGTGCTGGTCGCGACCGCTATTGCAGGTGTCGACCGGGTATTCTCAATCGGCGGGGCCCAGGCTATTGCAGCCATGGCTTATGGCACCGAAACGGTTCCCAGGGCGGATGTGATATGCGGCCCAGGCAACGTCTTCGTCACGCTGGCCAAGAAGCTGGTATACGGTGATGTCGGCATAGACGGCCTTTACGGGCCAACGGAGACTGTCATCATCGCGGACGAGCACGCCAATCCGACCCTCTGTGCGGCGGACCTCCTGGCGCAGGCCGAGCATGACGCGCTAGCGACCCCCGTGCTGATCACCACGTCACAAGATCTCGCCGACGCGGTTGTCAGAGAGATCGAGATAAGGCTGGAGCGGCTTGAGAGGCGGACCGTCGCCGCGGCGGCGATACGAAGCCGGGGTTCGGTTGCCGTAGTGGAAGGCATTGACGAGGCCTTCGACCTCGCCAATGCCTTCGCCCCGGAGCACGTGTCCCTTGCCATTAAAAACCCAAGGGAGCATTTGGGAAGGGTCCG
>JAQBTI010000067.1 GCA_027624995.1 Chloroflexota bacterium | reverse complement strand
GACGCCCGCGGGTACGGTCTGCAGGTTCGTGATGAACATCGATACGTTGGTACCCGCTTCCAGATGTCGCAACGGGATTCCCGATCGTGCCATAGCTGTCTCGAACGAAAAGCTGCACCCCAGCAGGAAAGAAACGAAGTCATCGCGCCAGTGTTCGGACACGTCCAATGTCTCGTCGACGAGATTCCCATTCTCGTAAATCCGGTACCTCGGGATATCTGTCCTGAGGTCCGCGCCTGGCGCCGTCAGTTTGGGCTCTGTTGAGCCCGCTTCCACGACCTCTAGCAGCGGACAGGGTTTGGGGTTCCGCTGACAGAAAAGAAGGAAGTCGAAGGCAAGGTCTCGTGGGAGGATTGCGAGATTCGCTTGCACGTAGCCAGGGGCCATCCCGGCCGTGTTTTCAGCGATCTCTCTGCTTCGTATCAGCTTCCTGAGCTCGCTCGGCGTAGTCGGAAGTGATGTGACTTGCATGTTGTATCGCTCCGTCCCGGGGTCCAGGTTCAATACGATCGTCTCACTAATGGGCTTAGATTATACAGGTCTAAGAGCGCCCGAGACGGATTCATGGCGATGCAGGTTGGTCTCAAGATTGAGGGTCAGGTGTTCATTTGCAACCGGGTACCAGAGATCGTCGTCTAGCTCGCTACATCACCACTGCGCAACAAGACGGGCGAGCAGCCAGCCGCCCGATCAGGAGTCTCGAGACCGTTCCTGTAGTTCATAGAGTTTGTTGATGGCCTCCAGGGGTGTCATCGACGATATGTCCAGCTTCAACAGGTCTTCGACGACTTCGGGAGTCCGGCCAAGGAGAGGTAGCTGCTCAAGGGGGATATGCCCCTGCCGTCTGAGAGGCCTGTCCGATCTGCCGTGATCGGCTGCGGCCTTTTCCAGCTCGCCGAGAACCTCCCATGCCCGGTTGATCACGCTTCCTGGGAGCCCTGCGAGGCGAGCTACGTGTACTCCATAGCTCTTGTCGGCCCCGCCCGCGACGATGCGTCGCAGGAATACGACGTTGCCCTGGTCCTCCGAAACGGCCACGTTATAGTTCCTGGTCCGCGGTAGGTAGTCGGCCAGGCCGGTAAGCTCGTGATAGTGGGTAGCAAATAGGGTCTTGCAGCCGAGCCTGGGATGGCTGTGTATGTACTCGGCCGTGGCCCGGGCTATTGCCAGGCCATCATATGTGCTTGTACCTCTGCCGATCTCGTCCAGGATAATCAAGGACCGCTCGGTAGCGTGGTTCAAGATGGACGCGGTCTCCACCATCTCGACCATGAAGGTCGACTGTCCAACGGCCAAGTCGTCTTGAAGCCCGATGCGGGTGAATATCCTGTCGACCACCCCGATCGTCGCCTCCTCGGCCGGAACGAAGCTACCGATCTGGGCCATTAGGACGATCAGAGCGACCTGACGGATATACGTGGACTTCCCTGCCATGTTAGGTCCCGTCAGGACTATCAACTGCTCTTCCAGGCTGGAGAGTCGGGTGTCATTCGGAACGAACGCGCCGGAAGGCAGCATCTGTTCGACCACCGGATGTCGTCCCTGTCGTATGTCAATCGCTTTTCCGTCGTTGAGCTCGGGGCGCACATAGCCGTTTCTGGAAGCGACGTCACCGAGCGAACAGAAGACATCAGTCCGTGCTATCGCTCGGGCCGTCGTCATGATCGCAGAAGACGACTCGCCTACCTGGCCGCAGACCCGGCGAAAGAGCGAACCCTCGATCTCGTCGATACGCTCCTGAGCGTTCAAGATCAAGGACTCGTGCTCCTTCATATCTGGTGTTATGTAACGCTCCGCCCCCACGAGGGTCTGACGCCTCATGTAGTCTTCCGGAACTTGGGCAACGTTGGTTTTCGTGACCTCTATGTAGTAGCCGAATACCTTGTTGTAACCGACCTTCAATGACTTGATACCAGTCCGTTCGCGTTCCGACTGCTCGAGTCCGGCGATGTAGCCTTGGGCGTCACGGGCCGACAAGCGCAACTCGTCTAGCTCCGAGGAGAAACCCTCCTTGATGACCTGGCCGCTGCCCACTGAGATAGGCGGATTATTCGCAATGGCGCTCCGGACAAGCTGTACGACCTCTTGGTTGTCCCATATTTCCGACGCGATGGATGCTACCTGAGCCGAGTCATCGTCCTCTTGCAGAATGCCTTTGACCTGCGGGGCAGCCTCGAGGCTCTGGGCCAGTCCAACGAGGTCTCGGGGGGCCGCATTGAGGCCACGTATGCGGTTGATCAACCGCTCGATGTCAGAGATGGCTTCAAGGTGCACGAGAACGCGCTCCCTGCGGAGGTCACTGCGCCGGAACCATGCCACGGCGTCCTGGCGTTCCGTGAGCTGCTCTACGGACAGGAGAGGCTGGCCCAGCCATTTGCGCAGGAGTCGTCCTCCCATCGGAGTCTTGGTTCGATCCAGCACGGTCAAGAGTGAGCTGCCTGAAGAAGCCCAGCGACCCCCCGCGAACAGGTCCAGGTTCCTGCGGGTCTGGGGGTCCAGAACCATGTATGACTCGGTGGAGTAGGTCCGGAGTGAAGTGATCTGCGTCAGCGCCGACTTCTGATTGCGTCTTAGGTAGTCGACGATCGCACCTGCACTCTGAGACGCGAGCGGGAGGTGCTCGCAACCAAAGGCTTCCAACGATGCGACCGCGAAGTGGTCCAGCAACGTCTCTCGCGCCCACTCCCGGTGGAAGGAGTCTGGTGGAAGGGGTGTGATCATTGCTCCCTCCGGAGAGGGCACACCGTCGTCGGCTTCCGAGACCAGAACCTCCGCGGGGGCGAGCCTGCTAAGCTCCATGGAGAGCCGCTGCAGGTCGATCTGTGTAGTGAGGAACTCGCTCGTCGTGATATCAACGTAGGCGAGACCGGCCTGATCACCGTCGATGGCGACCGCAGCGAGGTAGTTGTTGGACTTCTGCTCGAGGATGGAGTCCTCGATGACCGTTCCCGGGGTGACAACCCTTACGACGGCACGGTCGACGAGTCCCTTGGACTCCGCCGGGTCGCTGGTCTGCTCGCAGATCGCGACCCTATAGCCCTTTTTCACGAGCCTTGCGAGGTACGGCTCCAGCGCGTGATATGGGATGCCGGCGAGCGGAACGCGTTGACCGCGGCCCATCTCCCTTGATGTTAGGGCTATTTCGAGCTCGCGGGCGACCAAGCGCGCGTCGTCGTCGAAGGTCTCGTAGAAGTCGCCAATCCTGAAGAGGAGCACCTCGTCCGGGTGCTCCCCCTTGATGCGGAGGTACTGTCGTCTGGCGGGGGTGGTCATGGGCCAGCTTCCTTGGGAGGCCTATTGTATCGGAGAGAAGGGACACCTGGAAGCGACGTGCGGCCGAGGCTGGAAGCTGGGAACGGACGACTTGTGACCCGAGTCAATCTGGCTTGACCCACTTTGATGGGCCTGGGGGAGGCTCGGGACGTACGGCCGGCGGATGCGATTCGCGCGGAACCGTGGCGGTCCCGACGAGCTAGTCTTCCTTCCAGAAGCGCTCTTCCTCGACCCTGTATCCCTTAGGCAGCAGGCGCGCCTTGACGTCTTCGATCATGCCGGGGTGGCCACAGGCGTAGACCAGAGTGTCGTCTGGCGTGAGTTCGAATTTCTCGAGGTATTTTTCGACTACGGTGTTGACGCGGCCTGTCTCGCCCTGCCAACCTTCGTTCCGGCTCTCGTCCGGGCGGCTGATACTAGGCACGAAGGTGAGCAGGTCCGGCCGCTCGGCGGCGATCGCCCCCAACTCCTCGTCGTACGTGAACTCGTCGTGGTAGCTGGCTCCATGGAGGATGAAGAAGCGGTGGCCTACGCGTCCGTTGTGTACGTAGTCTCGGATGAAGCTGACGTAGGGCACGACACCGGTGACGGTTGAGACCAGGAACTGGTCTGGGAGGGAGGGGTCCATTGTGAAGATCCCCTTGGCACGCGGTCGTATGGAGACCGTGTCGCCGGGCTTCAACTCCCACAGCTTCGGGGTCAGGACGCCATCCGGAAGAGGGACCAGCTCGATAAAAAGCTCCAGGTCCTCCTCATGGGGCGCCGATACGATCGAGTACGCCCGCTCCACTCCGTCCCTGCCAATGGTGCAGTACTGGCCCGGTTTGAAGGTGAAGTTCTCGGGCCGCTCGAGCCACACCAGCATAATGTCGGGAGTCAGGTCCTTCCTGCGCAAGATCGGGACCTCGGCCAGCTTTGGTTTAGGTTTGGGCCGCAGTGTAATCATCTGGGTGCCCTCCTTGGGGCGTTATCGACTATCCGCCGGTATTCATTTGTGAGCCACACATGGTCTGTCGACGGACCGGAGTCCAAGACCAGGGTCATTCGGCCGTCATGGCTTCGCGGAGATCCGCCGTGGTTCGACAGGCTCACCACGTACGGAGGCCTCTCTTTCCGTTCGTCCTGAGCCCGTCGAAGGACCTCCCAGGCGACAAATCGAAAGACCCTAAGTCCATGGCAGACAACCCTTTTGGCCTGGCCCGGAACCACGTGCTCTAATCCGCCGCGGCCGTTTCGCTCACCTTGGACAGTCGCGCGGGCAGAAGTGGGAGGGTCGGTGCTTTGAGCATCGGATCCGGCGAAGTGTCGTGCTCCAGCGATGTGATCATCTGGCCGAAGAGCGCCGTAGACGATATTAGGGACTTCTGTCGTCCGGTTAGCCTCGCCACTCCCCTCATCCTGCCGCGCGTCGAGGCGACCTCAACGGACTCACCTTCGGCAATGCCGAGGACCGCAGCGTCTTCGGGGTGTATCTCTATGACGTCGTCTCTGCGAATTCGATTGCGTCCATTGTTCGTTTCGATCTCGACGTCCGCCTCCGGCATGTGCAGCAATCTACCGCGGGCGAAGTGCATTGGGTAGTCAGCGTTCGCCGGTTCGGGATTGGCCGCCGGTATCATCTGACCGAGCTTTGCTTTGCGGGCGTCGAAGCCCGCTTCGAACAGCACTGGTGTGTCCAGCATATCAGCCGCCAGGCACGGCCACTGGAGTCCTCTGGGGCCGATTCGTCCATATGTGATGCCGCCGTATAGCCCGACCAGGTCGCTGATCTCATCGAATATTTCGCTCGGAGCCCCATATCCGAATCGTTGGGCACCCATTCGAGTTGCGATCTGGCTGATCGCGAGCCAATCGGAACGCTCTTCGGCTCGCGGCGCCAGGGCGGGCCTCAAGAGTTGGACTCGTCTCTCCATACTCGTGTATGTCCCTTCCTTTTCCGCAAAGGTCGCTGAAGGAAGGACTACGTCGGCAGCGTTAGTGATCTGGCTGGCAAAGGTGTCCTGGACGAGCAGAAATTCTAGCCGCTCCAACGCCTCTACGAAGCTGCCCAACTCCCCGTTCGTGAAGTTCGGGCTGTCTCCGATAATGTGGAGAGCCTTGATATCGCCGTTGTTGATGGCGTTGGTTATCTCAGAGATTCTATAACCGGGCCTGGCCGGAATAGGTGCGTCCCACGCGCGCTCCAAAGACTTGCTGGCGGCTGAGTCCGCAACCTCGACGTATCCGGGCAGAAGGTCAGGGGTGCAACCGACGTCGATCGAACCCTGGGCGTTGGCGCCTACCGCCAGAGGGTACAGGCCGGCCGAGGGCTTGCCAACGTTTCCGGTCGTCAGAGCCAAGTTGACAAGAGCGGTTACGCAAGCTTCGCGCTGAGCGGCCGCAACGGTCTCGAGGCCATATAGGATGGCGGCCGGCCCGGTCTGTGCGAAAAGCCGGGCCGCCGATCTAATGTCGTCCTGCGACACGCCGGTGCTCGCCTCGACTTGTATGAGATCGAACCGCCAAAGCGAGTACTTCAGGGCGTCAAGGCCATCGCAGTTATCGGCGAGGAAGTCGTGATCGTCAAGCGACTCGTCCATAATAGTTCGGAGCATTCCTCCCAAGAGGGCGGACTCGCTTCCAGGCCTCGGCCTGAGCCAGATGTCCGCATGCCTTGTTAGCTCAGTCTCACGCTGGTCAATGACGATGAGCGTTGCGCCATTGCTCAAAGCCTTTTTCAGCGGGACCGCGGCCACGGTCTGCTCTTCCGTCATATTGCTGGACACAACCAAGAATCCCTTGGCGTTCTCCAGGTCCCAGATAGGGTTGGTCGCCGCCCCGTAGCCCAGAAGGTCGCGCAGGGGCGACACGAGCTCGGGACGAAGGTTGGACGAGACATCGACGCTGTTGGTACGCATGACCGCCCTGGCGAATTTCTGGGCGACATAGTTGTCTTCGTTCGTTCCTCTGGGGGAAGCAATCAGGGCGTAGGTGCCGTCCTGGTATTCGGCTAGGCGTTCTGCGGCGTGGTCGAGGGCATCGTCCCAGGTGACGCCCATGAGTTGGCCGTCGCGCCTTATGAGAGGCCGTTTGAGTCGCTCCTTGCTGTTGACAAAGTCCAGACCGAACTTCCCCTTGTAGCAAGTCTGGCCCTGGTTGGCCTCGGCGTGGATGTCGCCGATCGACCTGATAACGCGTCCTCGCTTGTCTACCTCCAGGTTCAACTGGCAGCCGACCGGGCAATGAGGGCACGTGGTCGTGACTGTGCTAACGGCCTTGTCCCACTTGTAGTTGCGCTCGACCAGCGCGCCGGTCGGACACACGTCGATGCACGCGCCGCAGAATTCGCATCCCGACTCCAATAGCGAGGTCCCCTGCGAGGTGCCGATGAGGCTGCGGCCCGACCTCTGCTGGAGCGTGATTGCGTAGTCTCCGCGGACCTCGTCGCAGACCCGCACGCATCGCGCGCATACGATGCACAGGTTCATGTCCATCTCCCAGAAGGGATCGGACACGGCGAGCGGCAGGTGGCGATTGTTGTAGGTGAGGGGAGTATCCATCTCCATTTCGAGATAGCGGACGGTATCTTTGAGCTCGCACCGCTCGTTCTTCGGGCAGGTGACGCATCGGTCGTTGACTGAGACGTGCCGCAAGCAGATGTCGGCAGGTCCGCAGAGCTCGATGCGATGACATGTCAGACACCCATGCGGGTGCTCGGCGAGCAGCAGTTCCATAATCCCGCGGCGCACACTGGCAAGTTTTGATGAGTTGGTGGTAACCACCATGCCGTTGGCCGCAGGTACGGTGCACGAGGCTGGAGTACCGGGCGGGCCGCCTTCTATCTCGACTACGCACATTCGGCAAGCGCCGAAAGCCTTCATCCCCGGGTAGTAGCAGAGATACGGGACATATTTTCCGGCGTTCAATGAAGCCTGAAGGACGTTCGTACCCGGCTCGGCCGCCACGGTCACACCGTCGATCGTTAGGCTGATCTCATCTGGCATCAGCGGCTCCCGCGACCGGCTCTCGCGCACCGACCGGAACGAAGTCGATGGCATAGGGCCTGGTGTTCTTAATCTCCAGTGTAGGCTGGAGGCAGCTGCCGGTGGGGCAGCGCTTTTCCTCAATGTGGACCCGGAAGTCCTCGCCAAAGTGTTCGAAGGCGGACCGGATCGGGCCGAAGCCCAACTGGCCGTGTCCGCAGAGGGATGCGCCCTCCATGGTCGCGCCTACGTTGCGCATTAGCTCTACGTCCTCTGGCCGAGCTTCGAAGCGACTGATTCGCTCAATGATCTCAAGCAAGTGTTCCATGCCAAGCCTGCATGGGAAGCACTTGCCACAGGACTCATACTGGCAGAAGGCCACGAGAACCCTCGTGATGTCGACGGCGCATGTATCTTCGTCGGCCACGATAATGCCACCGGACCCGAGGATGGCACCGGCCGCGCGCATCTCGTCGAAGTCGAGTTTAATGCTCAGGCTATCGGCGCTCAAAAGGCCTCCGAGCGGACCGCCGGTCTGGAGCATCTTGAGCTGTTTGCCGCCCCGGACCCCCCCTCCGATGTCGTTGATCACCTCGCCAAGCGTTAGGCCCATCGGCACCTCATAGAGGCCAGGGCGCTCTATCTGTCCGCTCAAGCAGATAATTGCGGTGCCGGTGCTCTTGTTGACTCCGATGCTGGAGAACCACTCGCTGCCGTTCGCGATAATTGACGGAGCGTAGGCGAGGGTCTTGACGTTGTTGATGTTGGTGGGCTTGCCCCACACGCCTGCCTGGGCAGGGAATGGCGGCCGGAAGCGCGGCATGGCCCTCTTGCCCTCGATGGCATCCATGAGAGCCGTCTCTTCTCCCGAGACGTACGACTCACCGGTCAGCGACACCTCAATGTCGAAGCTCCAGTCTGTGTCCAGGATGTTCTGACCGAGGAGGCCCAGCTCGTAGGCCTGTTCTATCGCCCGCTCGGTCCGGTCGATCGGACCGTCGTGGCCGTGCCTAATAAATACAAAGCCTTTTGTCGCTCCTGTCGCGTATCCTGCGAGTGCCATGCCCTCCAGAAGCATGTGAGGGTCGCCCTCCAAGATGCCCTTGTCATTGAATGCGCCGGGGTCTCCCTCTTCGCAGTTGCACAGGATGTACTTAGGTGGTCCTGGAGATCGGACCAGGAAGCTCCACTTGATACCTGTCGAGAAAGCGGCGCCCCCTCTGCCTCGCAGGCCCGAGTCGGTGATGGCCTGGATGACTTCCAACGGCTCCATCTCGGACAGGGCCTTTTGTATGGCCGAGTAGCCGCCCTGGGCGATGTACTGATACACGTCGTCGGGGGCTATGTGCCCCGCGTTACGGAGGGCGATCCTCTTTTGATGATGCATGCCGGGAAGCGACTTCAGGTCGGGGACTCCTTGGATCGGGTCACGGCCCAGATAGCCGAGCACCTTGCTGCCTGGGACGCTCCCGTCCACGACGTAGGAGTCCACTATGTCGGGGATATCTTCAGGTATTACGTTTGAGAAGAAGAGCCGAGGCTTGCCGGGAAGTTGTATATCGACGAGCGGCTCAGCGTAGCAGAGGCCAAGGCAGCCAACCTCGTCGACGGTGGCATCGATGCCACGGGCGTCCAACTCCGATCGGATGGAAGAGAGAACGTCGTAAGCGCCGGCCGCATGCCCGCACATTCCGGTGCCGACCCTAATCCATGGCTTTTCTGAAAGCAGGACGGCCCAGCGGTCATCGGCCTCGACCTTGAGCTCCTGGTAGGTGGCCATTATTTACTCAGGACCTCGGAGACGGCTCGCATAGCCGAGTTGGCGGTGAGGCGCCCGATGAGGCGGTGGTCGATGCTCGCGACTGGCGGCTGGGCGCATGCCCCCAGGCAAGTGTTGTACTTCAGGCTGACCTGATTGTCTTCTGTCTCGCCCTCGCTGGAAAGGCCCAACTGCTTCTGTATGGAGTCGATGATCTTGCCGGCGCCGGCCAAGTGGCAAGTTGGACCCCAGCAGACTTCGACGAGGTGGCGTCCGGGCGGTGTAAAGCGGAAGTTAGTGTAGAAGGTAGCGACGCCCCAGACCTCGTTGATGGTCGTGTTTGAGAGCGCTGCGACCTCTTCGATGGCTTCATCCGGCAGGTAGCCGAGTTCGTCGTGGACCGAGAGTAAGGACGACAGGACCGTTTTGGTGGGGCGCTTGCCCGATGAGATGGCCTCGCGCACCCGGTCCTTGATGCCCTTGGCATCGGAGCTCAACAGGGCAGCCTCCACCATTTGCAAAATTCGTCACAATGGTACACGGGACGCAGCCCTACGACAAGCGCTTTCGGCCCGAATCGACCGCGCCTGATTGTATCTATCACTCGCCTAAGCCAGATCGTCCATAAGCATCTGTGCGACACGACGCCCCATTCGAACGCTGTAGTTTGTGCCCCGGTCCTCCGGGTACACCTGTGTCGTGTTTGCGAGGTACAGGCCTGTCACGGGGGTTCGATGGTCCGGAATATGGGAGGAGTAGTTCACGCCGACTATGGGTTGGGCGGCGTCTACCCTGTGATGGTAGCTCTCTT
>JAQBTI010000066.1 GCA_027624995.1 Chloroflexota bacterium | reverse complement strand
CCGATGTTCCCCCAGCGAGTGAACTTCGAGGTCGTCAATCTGATCGACTCGTCCCACGTAAAGGCCAGGGTATGGGAGCGCGGCTCCGGGCTTACGGAGGCCTGCGGCACCGGCGCCTGCGCGGTCGCGGTTTCGGCGCGCCTGCACGGCTACGTTGGCGACGACGTAACCGTGAGCCTCCCCGGTGGAGACTTGTCCATTCACTGGCCGGGCGAGGGCGAAGTGTTCATGGAAGGCCCGGTGGCGCGGGTCTTCGAGGGCGAGTGGCCGGACTAACGCCAAGAGCTTGCAGTCCCATGCGCCGAGGACCTGCGTCAGGGCGATGAGGGACGACGGCTGCAAGAGGTCACTTGTCGCTTCGCGACGTCGACAGTAGCCCGGTGCCCCAGATTCTTCGCTGCAAATCAGAATGACATGCAGAGACTCGTCTAAGACTTCGTTTAGCGTTTTGGTTAGCTTTTGTCCAGGAACCCCTCTTTACCTGTATTACCGCCTTCGCGTACCATGTACCCCCAGAAATCACCTGGAGGTCGTATGAGACTCTCAAAACGTATCGAGAAGGTGCCGCCGTACCTGTTCGTCGGCATCAGTCGCAAGATCGCCGAGAAAAAAGCCCAGGGCGTCGAGGTGATCAGCTTCGGGATCGGCGACCCCGACATTCCTACGCCCTCACCGATCGTCGATACCCTTCGGGAGGCGGCCCTTGACACGCGGAATCACCGTTACCCGGAGACCGAAGGCCTCCCGGCCTTCCGCGAGGCCGCAGCTGGATGGTACTGGCGTCGCTTCGGGCTGTCCCTGGACCCGAAGACCGAGGTTCTTTCGCTTATTGGGGCCAAAGAGGGGATCGGCCATGCGTCGTTCTGCTTCATCGATCCCGGCGATATTGCGCTTGTTCCGGACCCTGGCTACCCCGTCTACTCCGTGGGCACCTGGTTCGCCGGCGGTGAGTGCCATTGGATGCCCCTTCTGGAGGAAAACGCCTGGCTACCGGACCTGGACGCGATTCCGGCCGATGTAGCATCCAAGGCCAGGGTGATGTGGCTGAACTACCCGAACAACCCGACCGGCGCTTTGGCAGATCTGGACTACTTCTCCAAGGTTGTGGACTTTGCCAAGGCCAACGACATTTTGGTGATGCATGACGCTTGCTACACCGAGGTCGCATACGACGGCCTCAGGCCCGTTAGCTTCCTACAGGTACCCGGCGCGAAGGACATATCACTGGAGTTCCATTCGCTGTCAAAGAGCTACAACATGACCGGCTGGAGACTGGGGGTAGCATTGGGCAACGCCGAGCTCATCAACGCCCTGATGGTCGTGAAGTCGAACCTAGATTCAGGAGTGCCGCAGGCGATCCAGATGATGGGGATCGAGGCGCTGAACGGCCCAGTAGACTCAATGGACGGCCGAAACGCCATCTACCAGCGACGTCGGGACCGGCTCATCGAGGCGCTAAGACGCGTCGGCCTGCATGTCGACCCACCAAAAGCGAGCCTGTACGTCTGGGCGAAGATCCCCGAAGGATACTCTTCAGCCGAGCTGACTGAAATGTTGCTCGAGGAACGCGACATCGTTGTCACACCCGGGTCGGGATACGGACGCCACGGAGAGGGGTACATCAGGCTGTCGTTGACCATCGCCGACGACGACTTCGAGCGGGGACTGGAGCGTCTGGAGGCCTGGACCATTCCGGCCAAGGCGACGGCGTAAGGCAGGGGAGGCCGCTATTCCAAAGACCGTAGTCCGAACTGAACGCCCAGTGGAGCGTGCCGTCCTGGTCGCGGTCAGCATTAGAGGCGACGATTCGACGTTGAGTCCGGATGAGTCGCTGGAGGAGCTCGGGGAGTTGGCGCGCAGCGCCGGGGCCAGAGTCGCGGGTTCTCTAGTGCAACGCCTGCCCAGGGCCACCCATACCTACGTCGGTAAGGGCAAGATCAACGAGATAATGCGGCTGTGCGAGGAACGGCGGGCCACGACTGTCATATGTGACGACGAGCTGACTCCGACACAGCAGCGCAACCTAGAGAACGGCCTGGAAGACATCAAGGTTATCGACCGCACAGCGCTGATTCTGGATGTGTTCGCTCGGAGGGCACAGACAAAAGAGGGGCGTCTCCAGGTCGACCTGGCGCAGAACGAGTACCTCCTGCCCAGACTGGCTGGCCAATGGTCTCACCTCGAGCGACTCGGCGGCGGGATCGGTACGAGAGGGCCCGGGGAGACGCAGATCGAGACCGACCGGCGGCTCGTTCGCAACCGTATTACAAAGCTAAGGAAGGACCTTGATGACGTACGGCGCCACCGTGGCCTCTACCAGGCGCGTCGTCAGGAGAATATGATATCGGTGGTCTCCCTGGTCGGATATACCAATTCGGGCAAGAGCACGCTCCTAAACCGCTTGACCGGCGCGGGCGTGATTGCTGAGAGCCGGATGTTCTCCACGCTGGACCCTGTCACCCGCAAGGTTGTCCCGGAGTCCGGCCGAGAATTCCTCCTGACCGACACTGTGGGACTGATCCAGAAGCTCCCTCCGCCGGTCGTTGCTGCCTTTCGCGCCACTCTGGAAGAGTTGTCGGAGTCGGCGCTGATGGTCCATGTAGTCGATGTCGCCCACGCCAACGCCGCGGAGCAGGCCCAGGTTGTCGACCGGACGCTGAGCGACCTGGGCTTGGCCGACAAGCCGCGCATACTGGCACTCAACAAGTCCGATCTACTTGAAACGGACGCGGAAGTTGAGTTAGGCGGGACCGTCAGCAGGCTTCTGACGGAGCAGGGGAATGCGGTCATGGTCTCGGCGCTATCGGGTCGAGGCCTGGGGGATCTCCTAGAAGCGATCGAAGCGAAGCTCGAAGCGACGACGGCCTAACGGCTCTTGACGGCTTTGTGGCAGGTTCGCACTATAGTAGTTATGTAAACTGTAGTGTAGCGCCGTGGAGTTGACATAACCGTTATGTGAAATAACCGTTATGGGCCCGATCCGGGGATTACCTCGATAACCCCGAGGGCCCTGAGCCCGGCCAACAATGCCATGCCAGTGCGCTCCGGAAATGTCGGCTCGAATACGATGGACCGGAGGCCGGCGTCGAGGTCCGGGGCGAGATCCAGAGATGCGCCACGGATGATTACGATGTTTGGTCCGTACAGGACCGAGGCAGCCCCCAACTGGTATAAGACTCTGGCGGCGAGGCCCTGTCCAGCGACCGAGTCGCCACCGTCGTCGCCCAGGACGAGAACGGCTGCCGAGCAGCGCCTCATTTCTGCAGAGACCTCTTCCGACATGCCAGGTCCGCGGCCGGGCTGGACTTCTCCGACCGAGTACGGGACCCCGAAATCGTCCAGCACGGACCTTACGTACTGAGTGGCGTCGTCGGAGGCGCTGTTGCCGATGAAGACCCTCCCTGTCTGAGGGGGCACGCTCTCCCTTTGCCTACGGCCCTCCGTCGCCGGAACCGGATGGATCGGCGTAATTGTTTCGGTCCGATGGTCCGGCCTCGGTGCCAGGACGACGCTAACACTTCCGCTGTCCAGGCGTTCCAGGACCCCGGTGAAGAGCCCGTTGGCCTCCAATATGCGGAAGCACTCAGAAGTCAGGTCGGGCCGGATACCCAGCTCTCGCTGGAGCAAATTGCGGGCGAACTCCTCCTCCGGAAGCATCCTGCCATCCAGCACCTCGTAGAAACGCCGGAATACGTCGGGTTCGAGAGAGGCCTCGAGCAAGGCTCTCCGCCGCTCATCCTCGCCCTTCGGTGCTACCGTTGCCTCGCCGCGAGGCGTTATAAGGATGCGGTCGTCGTTGTATCCGCCCTGAGTAAGGCCATACTTGGCCGACGAGTTCAGCCTCATCGTAAAGCTGCTGCTGGCCGGGGTCGTTCCGAGGGCGCGAGCAAGCAACTGCCGGTCAAATGGAAGGCCGGAGTTGGAGCGCTGGATGGCGCCGGCGATAGAGAGGGATTCCTCCAGAGTGTGGACTGGATATGGTCGGACCAGACGGGTCCGCTTTCGGGTGTTTTCGCCAGGTCCTTCAGTCATCGGGGCGTCTCCCGGGCGGCGCAGCATGGGCAGGTAAGAACCGATATCCGGCTTAGGATCATCTCAGAACCGGCCGACGTATGTGTGGATAGACACTTAAAAGGCGAATTCAGGGTTGAATATATCTCAACGACGAGTGGCCGTCAACACCTTAACTTGATGTTATTCAGGACTCATTCAAGCTGACTGGGACGAGTGTTGAAAAGATTGAAAAGGTCGGAAACGGGATGAGCGAAAGGAATGGCTTCGCCATTACTTGGCTACCGAGACGCGTGATAGAATCAAGGAAGGTCTGAGAGAAAAGGTGATTGATCTGATGACGATCCGTGGTGTCCGTGGGGTGGTTCTATTGAGCGCGGTGGTCGCTGCCCTACTACTAGGCGCGTGCAGTGACGAAGCAGAAGTTGTCGCTCCGGTTCCGGCAACGGCGTCCGTTTTTGAGGGGGCGGAGGCTGGTGCTTCCGGACCATTCATGGCGGAGATTCTAGAGCCGGAACAACTGCTAGTGGCCCCATCGGAGGTCCCGGAGGAACTGAAGACCATCTGGGAGGTCTGGGCACTGCTCACGCGCGAGCATGTAGACAGGGCCGGGCTGGACCCGAAGGCGATCACGGAGGCAGCGATCCGAGGGATGCTTCTACCTCTCAAGGATCCTCAGACTGCGTACGTCAGTGCAGAATACCTGATCCAGGCGACACAGGACCTGGGAGGCAGCTTCGAGGGAATCGGCGCGACCGTGCAGATGCGGCTTGATGGCAAGTTGATAATCGTCGCCCCTATCGAGGGTGGCCCAGCCCAGGGCGCCGGCATACTCTCAGGCGACGTCATTCTAGAAGTGGACGGGAAGGCCCTTGAAGGCGTGAGCCTTCTGGAGGCAGTCAGCCAGATCCGTGGCCGTCGGGGTACCACGGTGGTGCTCTTGGTGCAGCACCTGGGTGACATCGATCCCGTCGAGATATCGATCGTTCGAGACAAGATTCCGCTAGAGAGTGTTCTGCTTCGTAGTGCGCCCGGGGATACCATAGCTCACATTAGACTGACTGACTTCTATGGGGACACTGCCGAAAAGCTCAAGTCGAAGATCAATGAGGCCATCGCAAGCGGCGCCGAGGCGTTGATCATAGACGTGCGTGACAATCCCGGCGGTCTTCTCAATGCGGCGATCGACGTCACGAGCCAGTTCCTGGAGGAAGGCCTCGTGCTGTACGAAGAAGACGGGGCCGGCCGGCGCACCAATTTCAGGGTGCGCGAAGGCGGCGTCGCCACCGACATTCCAATGGTCGTCTTGGCCAACGCTGGTAGCGCCAGTGCAAGTGAGATACTTGCGGGGGCGATGCAAGACCATAAAAGGGCCCTGGTGATCGGGTCGACCACGTTTGGCAAAGGGACGGTGAATACGTTCCGGCGCCTGGGCAATGGCGCCGGGTTGTACATGAGCATCGCGCGTTACTATACCCCGGCGGGCAGGTCGATCGAAGACGTAGGCGTAGTCCCCGACATCGAAGTCACCAGCCGGGATCGGCAGACCGCCGAAACCGACCAGCTGAACAAGGCCATCGAGATCCTCGAGGCAGAGATCGCGCGGCTCTCCAGAGTTCCTGGCTGATGTCCGTCGGTACGACGATGGCGACCAACCGCAGAGCCCGCTTCGACTTTGAGATTCTCGAAACGGTGGAGGCGGGGCTGGTCCTGACAGGGACCGAGATCAAGGCGATCCGAGAGGGCCGAGCGAACATTACCGAGGGTTTCGCCCGCCCGCAGTCGGACGAGATGTGGCTGTTTAACGCCCATATCTCGCCCTACTCCGCAGCCGGTGGGGAGAGCCACGACCCTACCCGCCCGCGAAAGCTGCTACTTCACAAGGACCAGGTAGTATCGCTGTCCAGACAGGTCGCCGAGAAAGGGCTGGCCATAGTGCCGCTGCGGCTGTACCTCAGACGGCACCTGGCCAAGGTGGAGCTCGGTCTGGCGCGGGGCAGGCGGCGATATGACAAGCGCCGTGTGATCATCGACCGGGAACGAGAGAGGGAGGCCAGATCCGCCGTCAGTCGCTGAGGCGCGGGAAGGTTCCGAACAAATAAAAAGAGGGCGCCGGTGCTCACCGGCGCCCTCTTTTTGTCGAAGGCTGGCTAGCCTACTCGCTTTACCTCCATGGTCTCGCCGGGCGCAAGAGCAACGCGCCTGACGTGGATCCCCAGCTTGAGCAGCCAGTAGCCGAGCGTCGCCTTGCTGACGCCCAGCCGCTCTGCCGTCGCCGTCAGACCCTGCTCGGTAACCATTTCCGGCAGCATCTTCTCCAGCGGTTGGCTGAAGCGGTCCTCTACCGCGGTCATCTTCTTTGTCTTCCGTACCGCCATGGTTCGTACCATCATGTTGTCGCCCTCCTCCAAAAGCTTGACTTCATGCTAATCTTAGGTCCCGATTCCTGTCAATGCTTTTTTTCGACCTTTTTCTGTACTTTTTCAAAACCGGAGGAAGATTTTCTACAGCTATTCAGCTAGGCCAGTATACCAGGGCTATCGCGCACTACCGGGCAACTTGCCGTCGATGTCTGGTATAACCTTGGGTGATGGGCGCCAAAACAACTGCAGCGCTCCCCTGCCCTAGCTCTTGAGGAGGCCCTGGTTATGTTGCGGGACGTCATATCGCGTGTGAGGCGGAATCATGCGTTGGAGCACGGGACGATCACTTTGTTGCTCCAACGCGGAATGAAGCCTCCACTGGGGGGCTACTCCACTGCTGGAGGGTTCTTCGTGTTCGGAGGAACGACGTCGGCCGACGTCTCAGACGCGGCGGTTGAGGCTCTATCTCGGCTCAAACAAGGCGAAAGCGAGCTGGCAGTCTCGCCGTTCTGCGGGACCAATCTGGCGACGGCCGCCTTGCTGGCGGGCGCCGTGGCCACCATGGTCCTGGGAAAGGGAGAGAAACGTCTGCAGAGGTTACCCACGGCCGGCATGGCCATAGTGGTCGCGACGATGCTGGCGAGACCCATCGGCAACACGCTTCAACGCCGCTACACGACTCTGGCTGATGCTCGCGATATGGATATATCGGGAGTGCGCCGCGTCTGGACGGGGCCGCTTACCATCCATAGGGTCAGCACCAGGATGGGGTCCCCGCTAAGGTAGCCCAGATGATCCTGACCGTGGTGTGGCCTGTTAGGCGCGGTGACGCACGGCATGCCAGGCCGCAAGGGTGTAAGCTTGGCGTCGCTCTCGACCGGCCCCTATCGTTGACCGACATCTGGGGCCATTGCTAAACTGGTTGCTGTCGGAGCACGGTCGTCCCTGTAGCTCAGTGGATAGAGCGGCTGCCTTCTAAGCAGCGGGTCACAGGTTCGAATCCTGTCAGGGACGCCAGACTGTCTACGAAGACCTTGTCCGCGGCGAGTGGTTCACCTTTCATCCTCCGGTCTTGATGGACCTCTGACGGCATCACTACGCTCTAATCAGTGACGCATAGAGCTTGATGACCCTGTTCTCCCATGCCACGGAGGCTGGACTCTTAGCTGGAGGTTTCAAACACCGTGCTCGGTGCTTCCGAAGCTGCGAACCCTTTCCGGTTCTTCGATAACCGCGAGAAGTATCTCCTCTTTGTAAACACCTGTGACGAGAAACAGGCCATCGCCGATCGCGTGGCCATGGATATCAGGTCCCTTCGGCCGGCGCCGCCGGCGCTACGGGTCTTCGACGCGGGGATGGGAGATGGCACGGTCCTGACCCGTGTCATGAAGTACCTGCACAGCCGGCATCCCGCAGTACCCTTCTTCATAGTGGGGAAAGAGATAAGCCAGGAGGACGTGCGAATCAGCCTGGAGAAGATGGCCGACCGGTTCTACGAACACCCCCTGACGGTGTTGGTCGTGACGAATATGCTGTACACGGAAGCGCCGCGGCTCTACCCCGGTTCGAAAAGGAGTGGAGGAGGGCCTAAACTGGCTGGAGGTCCCTCTGGAAGGCAGCTCAGCGTTCGAGTTCGAGGCGCAGATTAGGGACCTGGAGTCACGTGTCCAAGAGTGGTGGCAGACGGCCCCAAGCGAGCGAACCGGCAACCCCCGTTACGTGACTCCCTCGGTGCTGGTGATCTATCGCAAGGACCATGAACAGCCGCTGGCGCCCGCTATCCCGCGGAAGGGCGACACGGACCGCGAGGACGACCTCGTGATTGCCGCCCAGCCCTACAGGGCGAAGCTGCCGGCGACCCACAAGGTCAGAAACGTGCTCGCCCCACTCGCCCGCTCATTGGCTCCGGGGGGCTGTATGGTCGTCATTCAGTCCACCGGCAAGGACCCTGGCATGGAGATAGTTCGCGGAATCTGGCCGGGGGAGAACCCTTTTCTCACGCCTCGCCACGAGCTTCTGAGAGAGCTCAGCTCTCATCTGAGGGCAGACAATCCAGACCTTCGTTATCTGACCTACCCCGACTCGCGGGCGCAGTTCCGGTACGATCTTCGATTGCGCCACAATGAGGTGTCGAACAACACCAGCACCTCGACGCTTCTCGCCGCCTGGAATGCCTCGATGTACGTGGCCCAGATCGAGGACGAGCGATTGAAGCCCGCGATGACTCGTGGACAGTACCTTGACGTGACCTCGCAGGTGCAGAAGAAATACCAGGGCCTATGGTTCATCGACGAGTCGTTCAATGTCGCCAGAGTGGGACGGGAAGCGCATTGACAGCGGACCTGAGTGTACGCCAGCTTGTTTTTCCAGGCCGGACTGGGTTTTTGTGAGACTATCGGAGTGTGGTTAACTGAGTCTCAACGAAGCTCCGTAGGGAGTCTCCGAACTCCCGACGCTGCCACGACCGGACCTCTGCGCTCGTGAACTCGGCGTCCAGGCCGTCCCGCGAGCTTGCGATCCGCGTTAGGCTGACTGCGGGCCAAAGCAGAGCGGGATCGAGCCCTAGCCGCCGGCCCAGTCCGGTGCGCCAGCCCTTGAGGCGCTGTAATCTGTCCTGTGCCTTCGCCCTCTCGGTCGGGCTGAGCCGGGGCCCGGCTCCCGTCGAGCGGGGCCGACTGATCGGACCGTCACGGAGTCCGTCTCGAATCGCTGCCTCCAGACCGTTTGAAGCCGGGGGATGCCCGAAGCGGCCGAGGCCTTTTACGCGGGGCAGATCGGCATCGGGACTGGCGGCCAGCGTCAGCAGGGCCGCGTCAGGCAGTACCTTGAACGGCGGCCGGTCTCTCTTGACAGCCTCGTTCTCGCGGAACTGGTGGAGCGAGCGAAGGACGGCCAGTCCACGACCGTCCAAGGTGCGGCTTCCCTTGACCGATGCAAAGCCCCACTCGTAGTCAGGCGGCCGATACCTAACATCCGCCAGCCGCTCGCACTCCTCCGCCACCCACTCGAGCCTGGACAGAGCGGACAACCGCGCTACGAGCAGGTCCCGGACTCTCTCCAGGTGTAGCACATCGCCGGCGGCATAGTGTTGGGCATCCGGCCGGAGCGGACGAAGCGTCCAGTCAGCCCGCTGGAGCTTCTTGGACTTGTTGACCTCGACCTTGAGAAATTCCTGAAGAACGGCTCCCAGGCCCAGCATGGTCGAGCCGACGAAAGCCGCGGCGATGCTGGTATCGAACAGGTTCCTGATTCGGAACCCCCAGTCGCGGTCCAGGCTGCGCACGTCGTAGTCGGCGGAGTGCAGGACCTTCTCTACACTGGCGTCCGCGAGCAACTCGCCAAGAGGGGACGGATCGTCTATTTCCAGAGGATCGATGAGGTACACCGAATCGGGTGTCGCGAGTTGGATGAGACAGATGCGCTCCGGGGAGCGATGGAACCCGT
>JAQBTI010000065.1 GCA_027624995.1 Chloroflexota bacterium | reverse complement strand
CTCCCGCGCCCTTCCTGCTCGAAGGATAGGTCGACCCCCGCCACATCGTGGATCGAGGCGTATGATGCCTGACGCTGCTTGTGGTTGCCGATGACACGGATCACGCGCCGGTCGGTGAGCAACACCGTGCCATCGTTGCCGGTATCCCCCTCTTCCGCTCCGAGCACAGAGTCTATCCGCTCCCCGGCCATCAGGTCGAAGTCGTCGATCCCCAGGCTATCCAGACCAAGCTGAGCCACGTAGGCCTCCGGTTTCGTGCCCAACATGATATCAGACCGTTCCGGGCGTCCGGCCATGTTGGACGCGATAGAACGGCGTGTGATAATCTACTGGCGCTTTTGGACGTACCGCACAAGCACGTGAGCTTACCTTGTCGACGCCCTGTCTTTCGGAGGTCAAATGGAACGACCCATATTCAAGCCAATAGGCTCCCCCGTCGAGGAATTGGACACGCCCACTGTGATCGTCGACCTCGATATCCTGGAGCGGAACATCTCAACGGTTGCCTCGTTCTTCAAAGATCGGAAGGCCAAGTTGCGGCCCAGAGTGGACCTGCACGGATGCCCCGCTCTCGCGCACATGCAGCTCGCTGCGTCAGACACGGTAGGCGGCGTATCCGTCGCGACGCTGGGACAGGCTGAAGCCTTCAGCGGTTCCGGGATCAACGATTTCTCCGTTAGGGGAGTCGTGGTAACCCCTCAGAAGATCGCGAGACTGTGCGCACTGGCTCGTCACGCTGCCGTGACCGTTGCGGTCGATAATCCCTCCAACGTCGCAGACCTCTCCAAGGCCGCCGCCGCCGCGGGGGTCCAGGTCAAGGTCGTGGTGGCCATCAGCACGAAACCGGACCGGCTCGGGGTCGAGCCTGGACAGTCGGCCGTCGATCTGGCCAAGGCGGTTGGAGACTCGGCCGGGCTGGTCTTCGACGGTTTCATGACGATAGAGGAGAAGCTGAAAGTAGATGATGTGTCTCAACTCGCAGCCGAATCGCGCGGCTGGACCCAACGGGCTATCGATGCCAGAGAAGCGGCCGAGGCGGCCGGTGTCTCAGTGAACACGGTGAGCGTGGGTGGCACATACAACTATGAGATCGCGGGCGCCACGGACGGCGTGACAGAAATTCCGGCAGGCTCGTACGCCTTGATGGATGCGAAGTACCGTGGCCGCAGGGATGGACTTGAACCGGCCGCAAAGATAATGACCACCGTGACGAGCTTCCCAGAGGGCGACAAGATCATAACCGACGGCGGTAACAAGGCCGTCGGCATGGATCGGGGCAACCCCATATCCGTCGAGTTCCCGGAAGCGAAAATTGGACTTAGCGCGGAGCACGGCAATATCGGACTGAAGACCCCTACTCAGAAGCGGATTAAATTGGGCGACAAGATGTGGTTCACTCCTTGGGACATGGGAGTAACGGCAAACCTGTACGACTACATGAACGCGGTCCGGGGCGGCAGGCTAGAGGCGGTCTGGGACTTGCCCGCTCGTGGGCGCTACAGATAGGAGGGGAGACCAAACATGGATAACTATCGTCCCGCGGTTGGCACGCCGATTGATCAGCTCGATACCCCCTGCCTGCTGATCGACATGGATGCCCTGGATAACAACTATGCCGTCGTGGCCGAGACCTATCGCGACACGGTGTGCAAGATGCGCCAGCACACGAAGAACATCAAGAGCCCACGGCTCGCGAATATGCAGATTCAGGCCGGTGGCACCTTGAACGGAGTGTGCACGGCCAAGCTCTCCGAGGCCGAGGTAATGGTCGAGGGCGGGATCATCGACGTCCTGATACCAAATCAGATCGTCACCAGAGACAAGATCGCGAGGCTGGCGGCTCTGAATAGACTGGGCGACGTAAAGGTCACGGTAGACAACGCAGACAATATCGAGACCATATCGGAAGTCGCAGTAGAGCAAGGAGTGGTCATCGGAGTGCTCATCGAGGTGGACACCCAGATGAACCGTGGGGGTGTGCGAAGCCCGGAGCACGGCGTTGTGCTCGCGAAGCTGGCCATGAGTTTGCCCGGCGTCAAATTCCGTGGCGTCATGAGCCATCAGTCGGCCGACGGTTGGCCAGACGCCGACGAGCGGATGCGACTCTCCAAGGAGCTGATCGGGATCTGCCTGGAGGTCAAGGATGCGATAGAGGCCGAGGGGATTCCGGTGGAGATGGTGTCCAGCGGCGAGACCTTTTCCTATGCCGCGGCAGCCCAGATTCTTGGAGTCACCGAGGTTGAGGGCGGCAGCTATGCGCTGATGTCCAACATCTATGGCTATCTAGACGAGTTTCAAGTATCCAACAAGGTTCTCGGCACCATCGTCAGCACACCGAGCCCGAATATCGGGATAGGGGACTTTGGGATGAAAGCCCTTTCAACCGCGGCTGCGGCCAACGCCACCATCGAGGGGATATCCGGCGTGACCATCGAAGAGGTACAGGACGAGCATATCGTCCTGCGATCGGACGGGACCGAGCCATTCGTGGTCGGTCAGCAGTTCATGCTCCTACCGGGCTACCAAGACCACATGCCGAACCGGTGGGACCAGTACATCGGGGTCCGAAAGGGTGTCGTCGAGCAGGTATTGGACATCCCCGCCCGGGGATGCCACCACTAAGCCCATTTTACCGCGGAGGACGCAGAGAAGGAGCTTCTTATCTTCTTGAATGTCTGCGTGCTCTGCGCCCTCCGCGGTAAAATGGGTCTTAAGCCGCGAAACCCGTGGCGTGAATCTCGCATGCGCTGCCGTGCTCGGACACGTAATGGTACGCTGACGTAGCGGCTATAGCCCCCTGAGCCGACGCCGTGATTGTCTGTTTGAGTTCGCCTGAGCCGTTCGTGAGGTCGCCGGCCGCGAATACGCCTTCGACGTTGGTCGCGCCGTGCTTGTCTACAATGACCTCGTTCATTTCGTTTAGCTCGACACCAAGCTCGTTCGCCAACTCCACCCTCGGATCGGCCCCGATCTCGATGAAGAGTCCGTGGATGTCTATCGAGTCGGACCCCTGGTGCGGTCGGTCCAGGCGGATGCTCGAAAGACCGTCATCGCCGAGCAACTCCACCACTGTGGTGTCCAAGACCGGCACGACGTTCGGGCTCGCCTCTAGCTGTCTGATATTGACGGCCTCCGGACGAGTGAATTGGGAGCCGCGGTAGATCACGTAGACCTTCTCGGCGTACTTGCCCAGAAGCACGGCCCCTTTTACGGCCGCGTCCCCACCGCCGACCACTGCCACGACGTTGCCGCGATGCAGGGGGGCGTCGCACGTCGAGCAGTAGGAGATGCCTCGGCCGACCCACTCATCCTCGTGCTCCAGGCCGAGCTTGCGGCGTTCCCTGCCGACCGCCAGTACGATCGCCGCCCCTCGGTACTTCGCACCCTCGTCCGTCGTGATCTCGAAGTCGGCTCCCACCTTCCTGGCGGCAGCGACGTTTTCGTTGATTATGGGGACCCCATACTTCTCTGCCTGCTCCCGGAACTTCATCATGAGTTCGAACCCATCGATCTCGAGGATGCCTGGGTAGTTCTCGATGAGCCCTCCTGTCGCGGTCTCCCCGCCGAACACAGAACCGAAGATCGCCGACTTGATCTGGTACCGCGCCGCGTAGAGCGCGGCTGCATAGCCCGACGCTCCCTGTCCTGCGATCAGCAGGTCGTACACGTTCTCGTTCTGGGTGGTCATGACGGGGTGCTCCTATGGACGGAAAATGTCGGGGTGGAACCCGGTGTCCTGATGGATAAGATGCAGGTTGGGGCCAGGTCGGTGGTCGTCACTGCGGCGAAGAGAAGCTAGTGAAAGAAACGCCCGGAGTCTATGACCAGAGTCTGCCCGGTGGTGCTATCGGTGCGGCAGAAGGCCACCACCTGGTCGGCGATGTCGTCTTTGTCAGCCGAGCGCTTCAGTAGCGCTCCTTGTTGTGCCGCCTTGCTGAATTTGGGGTCGAGATTGGCGGTTGCCCTGGTGCCCTCCAGGTGTCCGGGGGCGACGCAGTTCACCAGGACCTCGGGTGCGAGACCGACAGCCATACACCGGGTTAGGTGGTTCAGTCCCGCTTTCGACACGGCATAAGCGATGGATGAGCCCGACGGGGCGAGCCCAGCGACCGACGAGATGTTCACGATACGGCCCCGACCACGCTTTCGCATGCCAGGCGCGACCGCCTTTGTCGTTAGCATCGGGCCGGTCAGGTTGATGGCCAGAATCTTATTCCACTCCTCGTAGGTCAGGCCATCAAGATCGTCGAAGGCGATCATCTTGTTGTATGCCGCGTCGTTGATCAGGATATCGATGCCGCCTAAGCGGTCCTCAACCTGTGAGACGAGGTCCTGGACCTGTGCCGGGTCGGATACGTCGCACTGAAATGCCTGCGCCTCGGTGCCGGAGTCTCGCAGTTGCTCAGCGAACTGCTCGCCCTGCTCGCGACTCGCGGCGTATACGACCGCGACCTTGCTGCCGGCCGCCGCGAGCGCGTGGCAGATCCTCTGGCCGAGTCCTCCGTTCCCGCCCGTGACTATGGACACGGTGCCGTTCAGCTCCATCGCGGCCTCCTTGAGTTAAGACTGGTTACGGGCGCGATTATATAGCACGATGGTCTGGACGTTGGTGACGGCCAGGCGGTGGAGGGTCTGGTCGACGCTTGACACCCCGGCCGGCTTCTTATCCAATGTGGGTCGCGAGGCCAGATTGGCCCGATTATTGATAAAGGACAGACATGTCCCTGAGCGACAGGTTGTTCGCAGCCTTCTACGATGTCCTCAACTCCGTTGTCGAGGGCCGGGTCGAGCCCTATCGCCGCGAGACGGCGGGCAAGACCTGGGGCGACGTGCTGGAGATAGGTGGCGGCACCGGTGCCAACCTTCCGTACTACCCTCCCGACGTGCGGCTCACGATGGTCGAGCCCAATCCGCACATGACGAAGCGGCTGAACCGTAGGGCGAAGAAGCTCGGTCGCGCGGTCGAAGTGGTCCCCGATGTCGGTGAGAAGCTTCCCTTCGACGATGCCAGCTTCGACTGCGTGGTCACCACGCTGGTGCTGTGCATGGTCGACGACTTGGACCGTGTCGTAAGCGAGGCGCGCAGGGTGATTAGACCTGGCGGGAGCTTCTTGTTCTACGAGCACGTGGTGTCGTCGAACGGCGCGATGCGCAGATGGCAGCGCTTGTTGAATCCTGCCTGGAGGTTCGCCACCACCGGGTGTAACCTCGATCGCGACATTGCCGGTGCCATCAGGGCCGCAGGTTTCAGAAGGGTCGAGCTCACCTCGTTCGATCTGTCGGTCGGCCTGCCGGTTACCATCCCCAACATCGTTGGTGCCGCAGAGGCGTGACCACCGCCCGGGTCGGCTGGACACTGTGACAGACCCCATCGGTATGTTCGACTCGATGGGCCGGCCTTTGACCAGGAGGCCGGACCGATTAATCCCGGGGACAGCCGTCGTCATGTTCAACGAACGCGGCGAGGTGCTGTTGCAGGAGCGCGCCGACGGCGGGTTCTGGGGGCTGCCCGGCGGATGGGTCGACGTGGGCGAGTCGGTCGAACAGTGCGCTATCCGGGAGACCCTCGAAGAGACAGGCATCGACGTACGAGTCGTGCGCCTGATCGGTATCTATTCCGATCCGAAAAACTCAATCATGAGCTATCCGGACGGTAGAGTCGTCCAAACGGTCACTTGCGCTTTCGAATGCGAACGCGTGTCGGGTCAGCTGAGTGTTTCGAGCGAGAGCACCGACGTTGAGTATTTCCCCGTGCGGTCGCTGCCCGATAAGACCGTCGCCATCCATCGTGTGATGATCGGCGATGCGCTTGCCGGTGCAGCGGAGGCCTTCACCCGATGAGCCAGGACCAGGCTCACGGACTCCTTGATTCGACCGGCAACCCGATCGCCCGGATGCCCAACGTAGTCAAGCCCGGCACCAACGGAATTGTCCGCAACGAAGCGGGAGAGATACTGCTTCAGAGACGCGCCGATAACGGTCTCTGGGGACTCCCGGGTGGCGTGCAAGATGTTGGCGAGTCAGCGCGGGACGGAGCGATCAGAGAGGTTTTCGAGGAGACGGGCCTCACCGTTTCGGTGACAAGGCTAATCGGCGTGTATTCCGATCCGCACCAGTACGCCATCGATGCCTACCCCGGCGGCCATACCGTCCACTACGTAACAGCAGTCTTTGAGTGCGAGCGCATCGCCGGAGAGCTTACACTTTCGGGTGAGAGTACCGATCTGGGCTATTTCCCACCGGACGCCCTTCCAGACGTGACTCCGCCGGGCGTCCGGCTCCGTGTTCGGGACGCCCTGGCGGGCCGGGCTGCGGCGTTCATCCGGTGACCCGGGGATTGAGTCGCCCAAGATATTACCCCAGCGCCTTTTTCCGAGGAGTCCCGAAGGACGACGAGGAATCTCAGGCCGTCGCGGAGGAGGCGACAGGTCCTTTGCGGATAGCGGTCTTAGACTCCTCACTGCCGCTCGGAGTGACATAGGCGCCGCAGAGGTATAGGCCTAGCGGGGTCGTGTCCAGGTCTCGGACAGTGCCAGACAGGAGGTGCTGCTCTCCGCGCCGAAGCTCACCGTAGGGAACGCCCTTCCCCTCGCCACCTCGCCGTTGGCCGTGACCTGCACCCTTCGGGCCGGCACCAGGCAGCTATACACGCCATGCGTTCTGGATGCATCTGGCGGGACATCCACGACGAACGGCTCCCCGAAGTCGTACCACGTTAGCGCGATCGACTCTTCCTCCGTGTCCACCATCTCCGTCCAGAACGACACCACGTCCCCCGACTTCGAGAACACAGCCTCGGTAACCGGGATATTCTGGTCCGCATACTCAGGGTCTCGTTCGATCTCCTCCTGGAGCCACCGCGCCAGCGCGATGTTGTCCGAGTAGAGACGCACCTCGTCGTTGGTCAAGTCGCTCTTGAGAAAGAGCATGTGACCCGGGCCGCCCGGCGAAAGCAGCACTCGCCAGTGACTTACCCGCGTTAGGACCGGCCCGCCGTCCTCGTCCGTCATTCGGATGTATGAATTCTCGCCGGTCAGCCTTACCTCGTTCGGGTCCAAAGCATCCGTCATCATTCACCTTCCTTGTCTTGCTTGCGGCTACCAGCCTACGGCGGCGCCGTCCAGTCTTGGCTCGCTCCCACCTGTTAGAACGCCGGTTTCCGGGTCCCTTTCGATGATCTGTCCGCCGCCAAAGTGGACCCCGTGCGGTGGCTCGACCGTTATCGGATGGCCCAGGCCTCTCAAATCGCCTGCGACCTCGCCGCCGGCGATGTCTTCGATCGCCACGCCTTCACCGAGCCGGACGCTGAATCGCGGAGAATCCAGCGCAGACTGCGGGTCCATGGCGAAATCTATCATGTTCACCAACACTTGAAGGTGTCCCTGCGCTTGCTGCATCGCGCCCATCAGACCGTAGCACAGCCACAGCTCCCCGTTGCGAGTGACCATGCCGGGCATCAGCGTATGGTACGGCCGTTTCCCGGGCTCCAGGGCGTTGACGTGTGCCTCATCGAGGGAGAACGACGCACCCCTGTTGTGCAATAGGATGCCCGTTTCCGGGACCACCAGCCCGGAGCCGAAACCCTTGAAGATGCTGTTGATCAGCGAGCAGGCGTTGCCCTGGCCGTCCACGCAGGTGATGTAAACGGTGTCGTCTTGGGTCGTCGTCAAAGACGGCTCGATCTCCAACATCGCACGGTCGGCACTAATCATGGCCCGCCTTTCTTTGGCGCGGTCTTTTGATAGGAGCCAGTCTGAGCTGGCGGCCATGTGGGCCGGGTCCGTGACGTGGCGCAGACCGTCGTCCAGGGCGAGCCGGACGCACTCGATCAGGTGATGGTAGGTGGCAGGGGACTGAAGGCCCATCGATGCAAGGTCGAAGCCCTCGACCAGGTTGAGCCCCATGAGCAGATTGACCCCCTGGCTGTTTGGCGGGACCTGCCAGCATTGGACGCCGCGATAGTCTGTCGATATTGGCTTAACCCAATCGGCGCAGTGCCGTGCCATGTCGTCGACGGTCAGCCAGCCACCCAGTTCCTGAACGAATCCGGCGGTCCTCTCTGCGACA
Organism: Chloroflexota bacterium; assembly: GCA_027624995.1. GTDB lineage: Bacteria > Chloroflexota > Dehalococcoidia > Lucifugimonadales > CATQGZ01 > CATQGZ01. The sequence goes on along the minus strand of JAQBTI010000065.1, from coordinate 1,760 downwards.
GGGCCCGTGTAGAAGGCCTCCGCTCCACCCTCGGCAATGCTCTGGAGAGTACGGGCGAGGTCTGGCATTCCGAAGACTTCCCGGGCATTCGGGGCTCCGCCATTCGACAGGTACGCCTTCCCAGACGGGTGCGCGTGGAGCTTTTCGACGGAAGTCTCCCAGGCGGTGCTGATCACCTCCGACACCGGGTAACCTTTCGAAGCGTACTCGATGGCGGGCTTCAGCACGTCTGAGAGTGACATAGAGCCGTGGGCATTGAGGGCGGCCTGCCATCCGCTAACTGCGCCTGGCACCGTAATTGCGAACGGGCTGAGCTCAGGGACGGACGTAAGGCCTTGGCGGAGGAGCTGCTCTCGCGAGACCGCCGCAGGAGCCCGACCGCTGGCGTTGAGGGCGCGTACCTGTCCATCGGCAGCCATTCGGACCAGGGCGAAGACGTCCCCGCCGACGCCGGTCGAGTGTGGCTCGACCACAGCCAGCGTCGCGGCGGTCGCGACGGCGGCGTCCACCGCGTTGCCGCCGTCCATCAGGATTCGCAGCCCGGCCATAGCGGCAAGTGGCTGGCTGGTGGCCACCATTCCGTTCCTGGCCATGACGTTTGAGCGTCTGGACCTGAATCTCATGTCTGTACCTCGTTCACACCTGTTGCGAGTTTCGCAAAAACTCCGGCCAGCGTCGCCTGCCTGAGCACCTCGGCGACACCCACGACTCGAGGCCCGTTCCGGGTTAAGGTGACACGGGCAGCGCGATCGCCAGATAGGGTAAAAGTCCTCTCGCCGTCGAGCGCTACTGTTCCTGGTTCCGGTGATGTATCGACGTCCTCGCCAACGGCCACCGTTCGCCACTCGGCGACTTCAACCGGCGACACAACGCCGGGAGCGATGGGGGCAATGACCGTCGTCCCTCCCGGTCCGAGGCGCAGGTAAAGACCGTGGTCATCCTTGGCCGACACGGGCAGAAGTGCGGCGCCAATCGCCGAAAGCCCCACGCTACCCGGAACGGCGCGCGACAAGAAGATCTCGCGGACGCTGCTAGGGTCCCAGACGGCCCGCGAACCGACGAATCGCTGTCGCGACACCGCAAGGTCCACCAGAGCGGTGTCGACAACGGGCCCAGGTCCGTCGACCGTGATTTCCAGCAGCTTGCTCACTACAGAGACAGACTGCGGGTCTACGAGGCCACGCGCGATCACCGCCGCCGCCATTCCCGCCGACGTGCCCTCCACCAATTCTGGGAAGACGTTGTTCGTCCCCGTGGACACGGCCACCAGCGGGACGTCTCTGGCGCCTTTGGCCACCGCGCGGTTGGTGCCGTCGCCGCCAAGCGTCACCAGGCAGGTCGCTCCCGCGTCCGCTATCATTTCGGCGGCCGTGGTGGAGTCAATTTCGGCCCCGTAGATAGCCATGTCTAGAAGCTTGGACTCGAAGTGGACCTTCACGCCTTCAGCGGCAGTCCATCCCATGTTGGACGGATCGGGCATGAAGAGAGCCTGGTCGATCCCAACGGCGTCCATGCCTGCCAGTATGCGTCGCACGATGTTGACCTTCTCGTGATTCGGGACGAAACGGCCCTGTGCCACGAGTCTCCGTATGTCTTTGCCTGCGGCCGGGTTTGCGATAATGCCGACTGTGACGCCGCTCATGGACGCAGCGTCGTGCCGGCGTCGTCTCGGGGCCAGCTTTCGATTTCGATGAGCGCGTTGGCGATTCTTCGCCGTAGAGTCTCTTCGGACTCAGGCGTCCATTCGTAAAAACCTTTCC
>JAQBTI010000064.1 GCA_027624995.1 Chloroflexota bacterium | reverse complement strand
CTTCGCTCCGCTCAGGGTGACATGTTGGTCGATTTCACTGGCGTTTGGGAATCGCGCCCGGCTGAGGTGGACGTCTAAGTCATTGGCGTGAGACGGGATGGCTTCCCGCCTGCGCGGGAAAGACGGGGAGGGTTGCCGCCCGCGCGGGAAAGAACTGGATGGGCTCCCTGCCAACCTGGTACAATCGCGAGGCTCCCAGAACCACACGAACAGGAGGGAAAGTTGGTCAGCGAAAGAGCCTCGAAACTGCACTTCTCATCGCTGGTGTTCGACACGCACTCGGATAGTCTTGCCAGGGCGGTCGACGACGGCGAGGACCTTGGAACCGAGACGGGCAAGGGCCACCTGGACCTGCCTCGGATGCGGGCCGGAAACCAGAAGGCGCAGTTTTTCGCGGGGTTCGTGGACCCAGGGCGCTTCACTCCGAAAGATGCAGTCAAACGCGTCACCGCTTACTTCGACGCACATGACGAGCTCTGCGCCGAGTACCCCTCCGAGATCGAACAGGCCCGCACCGCCGCGGACGTGCGCCGCATCACTGGCGAGGACAAGATCGCGGGGATTCTGTGTGTCGAGGGCGGGCACGCTATGGTGGACAGCCTGGAGGTCCTGGGCATGTTCCACGAGCGCGGCGTGCGGTACATGACACTGACCCACAACATGAGCAACAAATGGGCCGACGGGATCCAGGACGAGGCTGGAGACGAAGCCCCTACCAACTGGCAGGAGGGAAGGGCCGCGTTCATTCGCGATGGATGGATGTCCGGCGACTCCAGGCATAACGGGCTGACCGACTTCGGCCGAGAGGTCGTGCGGGAGATGAACAGGTTGGGCGTGATCGTCGACATATCCCATGTCGCCAGAAAAACGTTCTGGGACGCGATAGAGACGACCACCAAGCCGGTGATGGCCTCCCACTCGTCGGCCTGGACCATCTGCCAGAACCCACGAAACATAAACGACGAGCAGCTAAAGGCCGTGGCGGAAAACAACGGCGTCGTTTGCGTCAACTACGAGGTGACTTTCGTATCTCAGGCGTGCAATCTGGCGACCCGGGAGATCGACAGGTGGCGGGACGCGAGACTGGCAGAGGTGGAGAAGGAACATGCGGGCGACGCAGAGGCGCTGAAACAGGCCAAGGACGCCGTGAAGGCCGAGCACTCTGAGCGATCTGCGCCCGAGCTGAAGAAGCCTCAATACACTGAGTTAGTTGACCACATCGACCATATGGTCGGCGTGGCTGGTATCGATCACGTCGGACTGGGCTCGGACTTCGACGGCTCCAGGACGCCCACCGGCATGGAGGACTGTTCCAAGGTCCCGTGGATCACAGAGGAGATGCTGAACCGGGGCTACTCCGACGGGGACGTGCAGAAGGTCCTCGGGCTGAACGTTCTGCGCGTGCTGGAGACCGTAGTAGGCGAGTAGACCGCCTACATTGTGTACAGCTTCGGCGAACGCTGCGGCGGCGCTATCTGGTCGGCCCCCAGAGGGTAGGCCTCTTTCTGGTAGATCTGGACTCGGGACGACCCGTAGTCCGGGACGTACATTGCGCCGCCGTCATCGACCCTGACCGAGACCGGCCCCCTGAACCGCTTCTGAGGCTCGAGATCGGTCGACTCACGCTGGCGCAGCGGGCCAGGGTTGTTGATCAGGTAGAGACGGCCAGACCGAGAAATGGTCCCGTCGCCAATAAACTTCTCGACGTACCGGCCCTCCTTACTGAAGAGTTGGGCCCGATGGTTCTCCCTGTCTGCGACATAAATGTCGCCGTCCTTGTCCACGGCGACGCCCGACGGCCGTTTGAACTCACCGTCCCCGCTGCCGGAGCTGCCAAGCGAGAAGACGAACTCCCCCTCAGCGGTGAACTTCTGGACTCTATCGTTCCGCCAGTCCACGACATATACGAAGCCCCAGGCGTCCACCTCGATTCCCCAGGGCATGTTGAACTGGCCGGGGCCGTCGCCGAACTCGCCCCACTTCGCCAGGAATCGCCCGTCCTTGGTCAACTTCTGGACCCGATGATTCAGAGTGTCGGAGGCGTAGATGTTGTCGTCGGGGTCGAACGCTATGCTCGCCAGGTGGTCGAATTCGCCGTCGCCATCGCCGTGCTCCCCCCATCTGCGCAGGAAGCCGCCGTCATTGTCGAACACAGTGACCGCGTCCAGGGCATCGTCGGCGACATACAGGTTCTCCTCACTGTCCAGGATGACAGCGGTCGGCCATGTTAGCTCGCCGTCGCCCGTTCCTTTTCCGCCTATGGCAACGCTGGTCTGGGGATAGTCGTCATCCCAACTATTTGGGAAGATTCCGCCTTCACGCCCTCGACAGAGAACGTAAAGCCGGCGGTCCGTGCCGATGGCGATGTCGACCGGGGCCGGGGTCGTGCGTATCATCCCGATGGTTTTGACGTAGGGAAAACCCGCCCTGAGAAGCGCGTGAGGCGGACCATTCCTGTTCTGTGACATTAGGCCGCCTCCTGACACCGGCTTTGCACCAAAAGCGTCGCGTCGCGCGAATTGCCCTTCGACAAGCTCAGGGCGAACGGTGATTTGAATTTACGTTCGTGACGAGCCTGTTGAACCACGGCCCTGCAACGCGAGTTTTAGTGCAGAGACCCTAACACCCTAGGCGAACTGGTACTCTCGGGCGGACACGATCAGCTGAAGCAGTCGGACGACCCTAGTCGAGACGATTTCTGGGTCGATGCCATTCTCGAAGGTCAGCGGGCCTGCCTCACGGGCGTGCTTGAGCAGCGCAGCGTGGGTCTCTCCGCCAACCTCCAGGGGGCCGATCAGGTCAAGACAGATGTCGACGAACTCTTCGGGGGAGACCGACCGACCTTGGGCCCCGAGCCTCTCGGCGATAGCCCGGACTCCCGGGCTGGACGAGTCCGAGACCTCTTGTACAGCAAAGTCTACGCGTACCGCCAGTGTGCCTCCGTCGATCCACTCTTTGCCTGTATGCCAACCCTCGACCGTTGGGGGGTTTAGAAGCTCCTGGCCCATCATCGTTGACGCCGCCGGGAGGCGGGCCAGGCCGGGTGACGGGAAGTGGTCGGTGTCCACGATCTTCACCGTGCCCGCGATAAATTCGGCGGGACACTTCACCCGGCGGAACGTGGCCTCCTTGAAGAAATCAGAGCGGAACAGCGCTCCAAGGACCGCCCGAATATCTCCGCCTGTCTTGAAATACGTGTCCACCAGTGTCTTGATGGCGTCGGGGTCTTGAGGAGGCACCTGGTTCCACGAAGGTACCTGGGGCTCGTCGGCAACAAAGAAGTTGTAGAGGTGCCGTGAAATGAACTCCGCTGTGGCGGGCTGTCTGACGATGATGTCGATGATGTCCTCACCGTTGAAACGCCCGGTCTCGCCGAGAAAAGTCTTCTCGCTATCATCGTGTTCTTCATCCAGATAAGCGAATTCGGACGGGTATTGGCCGTACGGGTAGCCGGGTATCGGCTGGACGAAGGACCAGCCGGTGAAGGCAAGCGCGGCGTTCTTGATGTCATCTTCGGAGTAGTTGCCCACCCCCATGGAAAACAGCTCGAGAAGCTCACGCGCATAGTTCTCATTGGGCTCGTCTTTGTGGTTCTCCTGATTGTCCAGCCAGTCCAGCATCGCGGGGTCCCTGGAGAGCCTTGTGAGGATGGTCCTGAGGTCCGAGAGGCCGATCTCCCGGAACATCTCAATCTGGCGCACCAGGTCCGGATTGTGTTCCGTCTTGTACCAGGCCGTGGCAAACACGTGGTGCCAGAAAAGTGCGATCTTCTCCTGGAGGGGGCGTTTGGTGTTGATCATGCGGTAGAACCACCGCTCGGCCTCGCCGGCGAAGGAAGCCTGAAGGACCACGCCGAGGTTGTAGCGGCCGATCACGTCGTCGTCGACCTCCGGGGACCGTTCGGGGTGGAGGAGACTGTCGACGACGGCTTCGTAGCCCCGCGACGTGTACTCTTCGAGCTCGGCCCGGTTCGCGCCGAATCCCGCCCTACGAAGCAGGTGGGCCAACAGGGCGATGTCGCTCTTCAACGCAACCTCCTACATCAAAGCGGCGCCATCGTAGCACGACACGGTATGCGAAGCACGGCGAGGTTCACCAATAGAGGGAATGAGCCACGGATAGTCCGGCGTCGACTTCGGTTCGAGGGTAGAGCCTGAACTTCCTCATTCCCTTGAGTGAACAAGGTGGGTCAGTACCAGGCAGTGTCGAGAAAACTTTAGGAGGCTTTTCCGATCCTGAACACGGTCGAGCCGCAGACCGAGCATTTCCCCCGTGTGGCCGGTCTGCCGTTCTTGAGGGTGAGCTCTTGGGAATCGTTGATATCCCGGTGGGCGCGGCACTTCAGACAGTAGGCCTGCATTCGGACACCTCCATAAGCGGTAGGGCGAATGGGAGCTCGGGCCGGGAATCGCAGGGCCATTATACGGGCGCGCCCTTACTGGGACAACCCTGGCTTCGGTTGAAACAGATCGCCACTCAACGCTTTAACTTCGGCGTGGCGGGTCTGGGTGAGCCAGGCTCACAACCACCGGAGCCGCTTCGACCGGCTCTTTTCTGACGTGTAGACGGGGAGCGCCTGATCTTGTAGCGCCGACTCGACCTGTTCGACAAAGAACCGACGGTCGGACGCCGTAATAGCGGCCTGCTCGTGGGCCTCCATGAGGACGACCGGATATCCGGGCCCGCGGGAGCACTGGTCGAGGATGAGCGAGTGGACCAGGTCGAGCAGCCTCTCGTCCTCAGCGACCCAGACCGGCACCTCCACGCGGCCGATCTCCTCTCCTGTGTGCACGTAGAAGAAGTGGACCTCGTGACCCCGGTAGTGGTTGGCGACCAGCGACGATGAGCTGGCGAATACGGCAGAACGCTGGCCGGCCTCCAGTGTCTCCCAGAACAGCTCGCGGTCGACGATTCCCGTGGCCAGGCTATCGCACGGCCTTTCGCCCGGGACAACGCTTGCACAGTACCGGTCGCAATCGGCGACTTCGTAGGGGCACGCTACAAGCCTGAGAGCGTTCGTCACCTCGGCGCTGCCTGGCAGGCTGATGTAGCTCGCCACGGCCAGCTTGCGTTCCTCGCTCAGCCGTTTTAGTTCGTCCAGGGCTCTTATGAAACCGTTATCGAGGAGTTCCCGCCTGACATAGTCATCGAAGCCATGGCTCGCGAGGCCGATCATGACCAGCGAGCCGTCCATCAGTGCCAGCGTCGGAACCTCAGGGGAAGTCTCCTTGGCTTCCTCAGCCAGTGCGACGGCCTCCTCCGCCATACGCTTGGCGGCGAGCACCGTTCCTTCGACGCCCACCTGGCGAAACGCAGCGTCCGGGTCACGGATTACCAAATCCTGGTCGTCCGCGTAAAGGCGGGCCCGGCTTCTCAGGTCAGCGTCTGGCTGAGAGCCGTACGTGAGTGAGGCAACACCGATGTTGATCACATAGCACCGCGCCGGGAGGTGTCTATCTGTACCTATATCGGAGCCGTCAGTAGACAGGACGCGATGGTCCGCTGGCGGCGGCAGGGCGGGAAAGGCTGCGCTGGGGCTGTCAAACGCGACGGGGAGGGTCCACGCCACCGTATTCTTGCTCAGGAGACGCTTCTCCTCGTACACATTGGCATCGAAGGTCCGAACGGTCTCCAGGGCCTGTCTTAGCCGGGCCCGTTTTTGGTCGACTCGAGACTTCAGACCTGCCGCCATACGGTCGATTTGGGCGGCGGTATTGCCCAGGTCGAGTGACAACCTAGCTGAGCTCCATTCGGTCGCCTTCGAAGCTGATGGTACGACTTGCGAAGCTTACCCGCGCCTTGCCGAAGCGCCTGAGCTCGGCACGCAACTGGTCGAGCCGCTTACCGATCGGGGAATCGTCGGTGGCGTCCTGCGGGCCGGCGACCGAATCTCCCCAGAGGCCTCGCTGTGGAAGCCGTTTGATAACCTCTCCGAGCCGGTCCATGAAGATACGGCACGTCCGCTCAGAGAGGTCAGTCATCGGTGAAGAGTCGACAGGGTCGAAAAACCCGAAACTGAGTACGAGAGCTCCGTCCGCGCTAGCAGTCTTCATGCGGAGCGCCGGGTACGGCGGCTCGGCGAATGGGTCGGAGGCTGAGTCAACGCCGCGGGCCACTTCTCGCAGGGCGGCCTGAAAGATGCGTAGCAGGGACGAGACGTTGGACACAGGTAGATAGCCCGTGTCTAACACGATCTCAAGAGGCGGTCCGCCTTCTGCGGAAATACGCTCTGTCACTGTGCTGGGCTCCATGCCAGACTCGCTTAGCGTAGGACCCTAGCATCTCCGACTCGGCGGGTGATGCGCTGATGGTCGAGGTAGTCCATGAGGGCGAGAGCGTACTTGCGACTGGTGCCGAACATATCTCTGACGTCTGCGACGGTTATCTCCCCTCGCTCCTCAATGCGCGCGGATATTCTATCAGCCATTTCCCTATAGGCAGACGTAGCGAAGACCACGCTATCGCTGACCTTTACGACCTTCCCCTGGTCCGCCAGGAGATTGAGAAGCTCCGGGTCGATTGTTGCATCCGTCGGCGGCGAGTACGGTGAGGCCTCGAGCTGTCTGATGTAGTCCTCCGAAGCCCGCTGGTCGGCATCGTTGAGTCCGGGCTCGTGCTCTGTTGCCCGGACCAGCGTGCCTTCCTCTGCGAGGACGTCTTCTTTCACGAGCTTCGGCACCACGTCATTGAAGAGTTGCGGCGTCATCTTCAACCGACTCCGAAGCTCCTCTTTGGGCGCCCCTTTTCGCATCGGGAACTGCCGGTGGTACCCATCAAGGAAAGCCCGCGTCCTGACCGTAACGTCTGTCCATCCGGCCCCGGTGTAAATCAGGGTCCCGGACCCCAGAGCCCGATCGCCCACCACGACGACGAGTTTTTCTTCGGCCATGGCATTCAGCTCACTCCTGGCCTCGCCGGGCTGAAGGTTAGCCCGGTTCACGATCGCATCGAACTCGCCCGGCTCGGAAAAAGCTATAGTGGCAAGCAGGACTTCGTGGTCGGAGCCCTCCTCCATCATCGAAAGGCGATCGAGAATCGGGGCGTGTCTGCGGCGATGCCGCTTCGCGTGCGTCTCGACGATGTTCCCTCCGCCTAGTGTGGTCTGGTTAGACCTGATGACGAAGTAGTCGCCCTTCGCAGCCGCGAGCGGAGCTTCCAGTTTGAGCTGAGCCCACGTGGCGGCGCCGGGCTCGGCTTTGTCCGTCTCCAAGAGCCGGAGCCTCCCAATGACCTCGCTGCTGCCGGTGTGGACCGTGACGAACATGTTGTGCTTGAGCGGGTTCGGTACGTCGCTCAGCACTCGAAGATGCACGTCGACGGCAGTCGTCCGCCGTAGCCAACCGGGCGTCGTGAGCATCTCTCCTCGAACTATCTTCTCGTGGGACACACCGGCGAGGTTGGCCGCGACTCGAGTCCCTGGCTCGGCTCTCTCGAGCTTCTTTCGGTGGGTCTGAAGACCCCGGACGCGCGTTTCCTCCCCGGAGAGTACCAGTTCAGCGTCCTGACCGACGCTCAAGTCGCCGTCAATGAGTGTACCGGTAACTACGGTCCCGAACCCGGCGATGGTGAAGGACCGGTCAATGGGCAAACGTGGCCGGCCCAGGTCCCGCTTGACTGGGGTCTCGGTCAGGAGTGCGTCCATGGTGGATACCAGCTCGTCCAGACCGTCATGCGTGACGGCTGAGACAGGCAGCACGGGAGCACCCTCGAGCGTTGTCCCTTCGATTAGGTCCTCGACCTCCAAGGTGACCAGCTCCACCCAGTCGTCGTCAACGAGGTCCCGTTTGGTGACGACGACGAGCCCTCGGCTCACATGAAGCAGGTCGAGGATAGCGAGGTGCTCTCGGGTCTGCGGCATGACCGACTCGTCGGCGGCCACGACCAGCAGGGCCATGTCAATCCCGCCGACGCCCGCCAGCATGTTGTTGACGAAGCGCTCGTGTCCGGGCACGTCGACTATGCTGACCTCGTTGCCGCTGGGGAGCTGAAGCCATGCGAACCCGAGGTCGATGGTCATCCCGCGCTCTTTTTCGACCACCAGACGGTCCGGGTCGATGCCCGTAAGCGCCTCGACAAGGGTGGACTTTCCGTGGTCCACGTGTCCGGCTGTGCCGACTACAAACACGGATACGACCCCATGTCCAGAAGGTTGGCCCAGAATAGCACAGGTGGTATGGCCGGGCAATTACGACGCCGCGGACGGAACGGCACGTATCGTTACGCATCTTGATATATCGGGGGCTTTATGACATAGTGTGTCACATGAGGCGACCAGGCTACGTGATGATCAAAGAGGCCGCTGCAATCTACAGCGTGAGCCGTGCAAAGCTCCACCGGCTGATCAAGCAGGGCCGTATCGAAGCCACCAGAGACCCTCGCGACGAACGGGTCAAGCTGTTACGCAAAGAGGAGCTGGACTCACTGTTTCTGACAGGCACAGGAGAGGAAAACGAAGTGAGCTACTACACAGAGGCCAACACAGAGAAGACCGTTGGAAGAATAACTGCTGCTATGGCGGCCAGGATGGACGCCATTAGGGAGCGTATAGCCGCTCGCGGTGTCATTGTGCGTGACAGCGCCGAGATTATCCGCGAGGAGCGCGAGAAGCGCAGTCGTCATCTCTACGAGGTCGCGACGGGCATTGATCAGGAGAGCTCCGCCGAGTGACCGTCGTAGTTGACGCGAGCCTGGCGCTCAAGTGGGTTGTTCCAGCAGAGGACTCGGAGATCGCGCAGCGTCTGCGGGTCCGTTGGCAGGAGGCGGGTCAGTCGCTGATTGGTCCGCCGATCTTTAGGCCCGAAATCACCAATGCTCTGTACCAGATGGTTCGTCGAGCTACCATCCGGGCGGGAGAAGCAGACGAAGCACTGAGCGCGCTCCTACCTGTCGTTAGGATTCACGAGCCGGAGCAACTCTATCGAAGAGCGCTGACGATCGCCGTGGAGTTAGGCATTGGAGCTACATACGACGCGCTTTATGTAGCACTAGCAGAGGCCGAGGGCTGCGATCTATGGACCGCGGACCGCAGGCTGGTCAGGGCTGCCCAACCTAGCTGCCCACAGGTCCGGTGGATCGGGGAGCCTACGGGTTGAGCGCCGCCCGTGCGATCTGCGCGCTGGACTTGATCTCCCGACGCTTGAGGTTCGACCAGTCGGGGATCAGTGGCACTGACTTCACGACGATCAAAATCGGGCCCTCTTCGTTCAGAATGTCGCCGATACGAGTCGTCCACTCTTCGAGGTCATCGAACTCGTAGGTCTTCGGGTATCCGGCCTCTCTCGCCAGCCCGGCGAAGCTGAAGCCGCCAGCATTGGGCACCGGCTGGCCGCCTGTAGTGGCGTACATGCCGTTGTCCAGCACTATGTGATAGAGGTTCTTGGGCGCCTGACCGGCGATGGTTACCAGCGAGCCCAGGTTCATCAGCAGTCCGCCGTCGCCGTCCCAGACGATCACTCGCCGGTCGGGCCGAGCCAGGGCCAGCCCGAGGCCGATAGACGAACCCTTGCTCATGGCCGGGTTCGGCACATCCAGGGACGGGTCCTCGGTAAGATCCGCCCACGCACCGACCGCCATCTCGGTTGGGACTACCAGGTCACCGTCTCGATAGCGGAGAACCACTCTCATGGCATCGTATACGTCGATCATCTTTCCCCCTTGAGGCTCCCCTCTCCGCGGTCGCGGTATTGTAGCACGGCGAAACGGCGAGCACGGTCGTTGACCCGCTCGTCCGCCGCACGTAGAATCGCGTTGCGGAGCGGCGACAAAGGGCCATCAAAGCCAGCCGGTAACACCGGTAACAGGGGTGATAGTCATGGCGACGGTAGGATCCGGCGACTATACGTACGAACGAGAACCCTCTTGGCCCACCATGCCTCGATACTGGAGCTTTGGTGCGGCCTCGGATGG
>JAQBTI010000063.1 GCA_027624995.1 Chloroflexota bacterium | reverse complement strand
CCCCAAAATGAGGTTACTGACATAATCGCTCAACGCTAATCCCTGACCTTTTCCCTTGACAACGACACACTTGCAGGCGCATGCTGCCCGGTGGGACATCGGATGAGTCTCCCAATCGGCCGTTGATAACGAACCACCCCACGATTGGGACGAAGGCTAAGATCACAAACCCGACCTGCTGACCGAACGAGAGCACGCCAACGACCAAAAGGGCCTGGAGCACGATAACTGAGACAATCCCCGATACTCCTAGCAGCAAGCCGATCAAGCTGAGGCCCGGTCCGTTTTGGTGTAGTAGTTGCCGTAAGACCAGCGCGATAGGTAGCGTCAGGCTGTAATGAATAATGACGCTGAAGTCGTTGAGCCTTCCGAATCCAACGTCCTCACCGTATGCGAACAGAGTCACGTATAGGGCTATCAGGAATGCGATGCCAAAGACGGACACAATCCCGCTCAGGTAGGCGCACCATCCGGCTATCGGGATTAGCCATAGCGGTCGAACCGCTTCGGATTCCAGGGCCTCGGCCGGGCCATTCAATCGAATCGCACCTGAGCTACCGCGGCATCGGCGTGACGGCTCGTCGGAATCCGTAAGAGCTGCCGAGGTGGTAGCAGGCAGTCTACGTCGAGGGCTGAGCCAGATGGCTTCCTCCGCGTTCCAACGCCACAAGGATTGCTCTGACCAACTCTTGCCCCGACTCCGGAGATAGCTCGACTGCGACCCTTGCACCGGGCCCCTGTGCCTCGTTTACGAAGTCGATGTTGAGGGCGTGGTCCAGCGGGGCGTTGGCGGGGTGGTCAAAAGAGACGTTGACCTGACTTACGGGAAACCAGCCCTTGGCGCCCTTACCGGTCCCTGAAATCTGGGCCTTTTCGACGATCATCGTGCACATAGTGTTTCTCCATCTGGTCGTTGTAATGCCGTTTAGCTGGCTGGCGTAATGCCGCGGGGCGCTTGACCCGCCCCGCCCACGACTGTGGTTGCTAGGTGGTTCCACCCAGGCCCTCGCCGGAGGGGGCCTTCCCTTTTCGAAATCCCCGTCGAGGAAGACGACAGCATAGCTTTGTGTCAGACCTTAAGCTGCAAGGTGCTTCTCGAAGAAGGCGAATATCCTGGCCCAGCCGTCCAGGGCTTGCTCCTGTCTGTAAGACGGCCGGTGGTAGTAGAAGAATCCGTGGCCCGCGTTCGGGTACATGTGGAACTCATAGTCTTTGCCATGCTTCTTTAGCTCTCGTTCGTGGATGGCCACCTGCTCGGGGGTCGGGCTGTCGTCATCCTCTCCGAACAGACCGAGCAGCGGGCACGATAGGTCCTCGGTGTAGTCAATCGGGGCGACCGGCTGCGCGGGAGTGAGATCGGCCTCGGACATGACCACCCGTCCTCCCCAACAGTCGACGGCGGCGGAGAAGCCCTTGACACAAGAGGCCGCGAGGACGGTGTTACGTCCGCCGGAGCACGTACCGATGACGCCGACTTTGCCATTCACGTAGGGCAGCGACCGCAAGTGCTGCATCGCGCCCTCCACGTCTCCAACCACCTGATCGTCGGGGGCCCCGCCGTCCGCGCGGACCTTCGCGGCAACGTCGTCAGGGGCGCCGTGCCCTGCACGGAAGTAGAGGTTTGGCGAGATGGCGACGTAGCCGTGATGAGCGAATTTTCGGGTCGCCTCCCGGTACCACTCGTCCCAGCCGGGCATGTGGTGAATCAGGACCACGCTCGGGTGCGGTCCGGGACCCATGGGCTTGGCGATGTAGGCGTTGATGAGGTCGCCACCGTGTCCTCGGACTGTGGTGGTCTCGGCGAGCATGCCTTCGTACTGGTCTGTTTCGTACATTCGAACTCCTCTTCGATCCTGACTGGGCGACCAAATGGGTCGTCCTTGCGTTCCTTCGTGACCTCAACGGGCACTGAGTCTTGCACGAATATCCCCGTTTGGCAACATAGATCCGGTGGTCAACCAGGGACGTGCGGTAGGGGCAGGAACGCAAGAGCCAAGCGGTCATGCAATATCAGGACAGGTGGAGCGCCGCTAGTAGACGACCGGGTCTGGATGCATTTCTGGCGGATCTATCTGGTCCGGACTTAGCGCAACAGCGCGATTGCGGTACACCTGAATGCGGTAGCGTCCCGTATCGGCGATGTAGACAAGGCCGTTGGCGTCCACTTTGACGGCGTTGGGAGCCACAAACCTTTTTTCGACGTCCAGGTTGATGACGTTGTCCCTGAACCGAAGGGCGTCAGGGTTGGCCAGGAGCTTCCTGTAGCCCTTTTCGGTGATGTGCGCATCGCCGCGGAAAGACTCGATGAACATTCCTCGGGGATTGAAGAGGAGCACCCGGTTGTTGCCCCGATCGGCGACGTAGACATCGCCGTGTTTGTCCACGGTCACCCCACTGGGCCTCTTGAGCTCGCCCTCGCCGGAACCGGGACGACCGATGATCTGGAGGATCTCGCCTTCGGGGGAGAATCGCTGGACACGATCGTTTCGCCAATCCGCCACTAGGACCGTGCCGTTGATAGGGTCTATCGCAATGCCCCAGGGGTGGTCGAGCTGCCCTAGACCGGCGCCGAACTCTCCCCATCCACTAATGTATCGACCGTCCCTGGTGAACTTCTGAAGGCGGTGGTTGCGGGACTCGCTGACCCACACGTTCTCGTCAGCGTCCAGGGCGATCCCGGCCGGCGCATTGAACTGGCCAGGGCCATCGCCCGTCTCGCCCCACCATCCGATGGTCTCGCCCGTGGTCTTGAACATCGAGACGACGTTCGCCTGTTCGTCGGTGGAGAACAACGTCCCTTCGCTGTCCATGGCGCACATTACTGGGGACGAGAGGAACTCCTTGCCCGGCTCCTGGGGTTTGCCGTCGATAATCGGGATGATCTCCTCGCCGTACTCGTCGTCCAGGTCCACGGGGACAAACCGGTTCCGAGGCACGATTCCCGGAGCGGCTGCCGACCGACAGAGCACGTACATCATTCCGTCGGTTGCGATAACCAGGTCGATGGGTATCATCAGTCCCTCGGAGGCCAGCCTCTGGCCGACCGAGGTCTCAAAGCGATGGCCGAACCGGAATGGGGTCGGGTACTCGTTTCTGTTCGCCGGGTATGACGGCAGGGGGATCTGGGTCGCAGCCACCTTCATAATCGCTCTACGCGGCCAGCGGTCGCAGCAGGCCGTCGAACTGGTCGAAGTGGCCGTTCACGATCGGGTCCGGGTTGACTCCCACCCACTGGTCCAAGACTGTGGCATAAAGGGATCGAAAGTCGTGGCTGGCTTGAAGGTCGCCGCTGAGCTGCTTCTCCGGCGCCAGAGACGGGTAGTCAGCGTACATGCCACCCTTAATCTGTTCCCCTATCAGGAAGGCGCCTCCGCCCGAGCCGTGATCGGTGCCGTTTCCGTTGTCTCGGACTCTGCGTCCAAACTCGGTGAAGATCAGCATGATCACCTCCTCAGCGGCGTCGTGCTCTTTGAGGTCGTCGAAGAAGTCGGCTACTGCGCGAGACACAGTGTCCCACAACGTTGCCTGGGTGGCTATCTGGTTACCGTGGACGTCGAAGCCGCCGATCTGCGCATAGAATATGCGCGTACCTACATCTGCCAGGTGGACCTGGGCGATGCCCCTCAGACTCTGCGCAAGAGGGTTATTAGCGTACTCGATGGTCGAGTCATAAAGAGGAGGGGCGGTCCTCAGGATGTCTGCCCCGGTCATCGCATCCCTGCCGGTCTGCTTGATGTGGTGCATGATCATGCTGGCCTCATCGAACTCGACAGGTGCGTACATGCGCGTGCACGCGTTGAGGGCGGTCCGCTGCTCTTCACCTGCCAGAGATGTCAGGAGTCCGTACCCCTCCAGTTGACTCACCGAGATGGCGGGGGTGCCTTGCAGGTACATAGCCCTGGGCAAGCCGGTGCCAAAGCTGACGCCAGTTACGACGTTCCTCTTGTCGGGATCGATCTCGCGAATGGTGCGGCCCAGCCAACCCTCCGGGCTGATCTCAGAGGGCTGCGCGGTGTGCCAGATGTCCATCGACCTGAAGTGAGACCGGTCAGGATCCGGGTAGCCGATCCCCGAAACAATGGCCACGTCTCCGCGGTCGTAGAGGTCCTTGATGGGTCCCATCGACGGATGGAACCCATAGGTGTCATTGATCGGAATCACCTTGTCGTCCGGGATGCCGACTGTCTTCCGGAAGTCCCGGTAGAGAGGGTTGCCGTACGGGATGACGGTGCTCATGTAGTCGTTGCCGCCGGATAGCTGCAGGCACACCAGCACCGGGTTCTTGCCACTCATCGTCTATGTGCCTCCTGATTCATTGGTCTTGCGACCCGCTACTAAGTGATTCCCATCGGTGGTCTGTCTCGGCCCCACTCCAGTCAGGTTTGCGATAAATCGGCCTGTAGGGGCCGTTCGCTAATCGCACCGCGGCATATCGCAAATCGTCTCCTGTCATGACCACAACACCTACGCCATCTGGTATTCGCGAGTCGCCGGGATTAGGCCGAAGAGCCGTGCGACAAGATTACGGAAGTCGACCATGTCAGCTTCCAATTCACACCGAACGTCGCCGGTCAGTCCGAGCTCTTCCATGAGGATGTGGCGGGTGTCGTCCTCGAGCTCCATCGAGCCGAGCTCGTACAAACAGGCGTCCAAGAGATCATCGGGCGCGATCGAGTCCTTCCCCTCAGCGATACGGTCTGTCATTTCCGAAACGCCATTGGCATCCGGGTTGCCGAGCCTCTCCGCGGCGAAATTCACTCGCTCGATCAGGAATGACGAATCGATCCATTCCCTTCCGGTGTGCCATCCCTCTACGGTGGGAGGGTTCAGTATCTGCTGCCCCATCAAGATGGTCTTCTGCGTCGTTGGGACCAGTCCGAAATCGTATGGATCACGGTGCTCGCCGGCGAACCGTAGGGTGCTGGCCACCAGCTCGGCCGGACTCTTTACGCGTTGGAATCGTGCTTCTTTGAAGAAGTCAGAATAGAGCAGGACTTTCAACATCTCTCTAATCTCGTGGCCCGAGTCCACGTAGACCTGTGCCAGGGTATCAATGGCCTGGGGATCAGGATCGTCGGAGACGAAGAAGTCATAGATCTCTGCGGCCACGAACCGGGCAGTCGCCGGCTGGCGAACGATGATGTCGATGATGTCGTCGCCATTGAAGTTCCCGGTCTCCCCTAGAAAGGTCTTCTCGCTGTGGTCGTGGTCCTCTTCAAGGTAGACGAACTTACTATCGTAAAAGCCGTTCGGGTAGCGTGGAATGGTCTGGGATTCGGTCCACCCAGTGAACGCCCGAGCGCACGCCTTGACGTCGTCCTCGGTATAGTTACCGCGGCCCATACTGAAGAGCTCCAGCAGCTCCCGCCCATAGTTCTCGTTAACGGCGTCCGCGTGATTCATCTGCTGGTCAAGCCAGTAGATCATGCTTGGGTTTCGCGAAAGCTGCTTGAGCATGTCGCCGAAGTTGCCGAGCCCGTGATCGCGCAGCATGTCGTAGTACGAGCGCATCATGGGGTTGTTGACGACCTTGGAGAACCCCACGGCGAAGACATCGTGCCACATCAGGGCTAGCTTCTCTTCCAGAGGGCGGGGACTGTTGACCATGCGGAACATCCATCGAGCGCCAGTCCACTTGCCCTGCTCCTCATCGGAGTGCTCTATGTGGTACCGCTCAAGGAGGTCCTCGTCGGGGCGAGGGATCCGCTCGGGATGGAGGAGCTCATCGACGACCGAGTCGTAGCCTCGGGCCGCCAGGATTTCTAGCTCCGCAGCCTGCGCGCCGAAAGCGGCGCGGCGCATCAGATGGCCCATCAGGCTTACGTCTGCGGATACTGCGATGGTCATGTGAGTTCCCCTGGTGCAGTGGCTGGCAACGTCCCCATGCGTATTTTCGTGAAAACCGACACACATGTCAATCCGTCCCATGCTAACAAAGCCGACCGTTCCTAGAAGGTGTGGTCATCCGAGCTGTCCCTGAGGTCGTAGCCGAGCGCTACTCGCCGGTCAGCTGAACGACCTCCCCGGTGTCGATTTCGACAGCGTATATCTGCAAACCAACAGAGGCAAAGACGACGCGACGCCCATCCGGGGACCAGGAAGGCGTCATTACTGGGAGCCGGAGGTCGTTGATCCTCGTTTCACCGGTGCCGTCGGACTCTATCACGTAAATGTGGCCGTCTAGTCCAGAGCGACGTGCCCACGTGATTCTCTGACCATCGGGGCTCCACGAGGGCCAGACGTCATCAAAAGGATGACTCGTTAGCCCCAGCTCTTCCGAGCCATCGGCGTTCATCACGAATACGTCCCAGCTTCCGAGGCGGCCCGACTCGAAGACGATCTTGGACCCGTCCGGAGACCACGTCGGCCGCCGATCTTGCGCCGGATGGTCGGTCAGTTTCGTGAGGGCGGAGCCGTCCGCGTCAATCAAGTAGATGTCCTTGTTGCCGATACGCATCGACACGAACGCCAACGTGGCACCGTCCGGCGACCACGTCGGGCCGGTGTCATCCGCCGGACCGTCAGTCAGCTGGGACAGAGACGAGCCGTCTGCGTTCACCACGTAGATATCTCCCGCCGACGAGTCCCCTTGTTGAACCAGCCGAACGAACGCGATCTGGGTCCCGTCCGGTGACCACTCCGGAGCGATGTCCGAAGAACCGCTGGTCAGGCTGAGCCGGTCCGAGCCGTCGGCGCCCATCACGTTGATCGATCTCTGGGCAGGGCCTTCAAAGTCGGGTGGCGGATCAGATACGTAAGCAATTTGAGTGCCGCCGGGCGACCATGCCGGACCACTGTCCGGCGTCTCGTTGTCGGTGAGCCTTGTCGGTCGAGACCCGTCCGCATCGATGACGAAGATCTCGAGGTTGCCGTTACACACCGCGGCGTAGGCGATTTGTGACCCGTCGGGAGACCAGGCTGGCGGGGGCAGCTTCTGCGGTCCGCACCGGGCCTCGTCGAGATCAATCACTCTGGTGACGATGGCTGCCACGACAACCAATACTAGAATTGCAACCAGTACCGACAGCCTCTTGTTCATTGACATGGCGCGCACATCGTACCACCGGTGTCAGGCGCTGACCCCTCTGTGTTGGATGGCCGACTGGTATGATGTGACGCACTTAGATTCAAGGAGACTCACAATTGGCCACCCAGAACCGTGAATCCGAGTCCAGGCTCTGCTCAGCATTCTCTACTGCAAACGCTGAGTCCCCGGGGGGCTCAGCGTTTAGCTGGAAACGGTCGCTGATGATCGAGGTTCCAGAGCCCTGGGACGGCCAGGTAATCCGGTCCAGGCACTTCCCCCAAGGAGTGTTCAAGGCGGTGGCTGCCGCGGACGGAAGCGACAGCGAAGCGAAGCTTCATTGCATTCTTCCGGACGATGAGTACTCCAGACCGGGCCATACGCGAATCATTCTGTTCTCGCGGCCCAAGGGGCACTTTTCCAGGTTCGACAAGGATGACTTCTTGGTACCGACGGAGAGGGTGTTGGCCCTGTCCGAGGCGATCGTCTCCCGTGACGGAGACTTATCGGCCTTTGAGGAGTACCGGCAAGAGACGGCGGCTACGAGAGACATCCTGGTCTGCACCCATGGGAGCCACGACACCTGCTGCGGGACGTTTGGCTACCCGGTATACGATCGGCTCCGTAACGGCCTGGCGCGAGAGGCCGGTAGTAACCTGCGGGTGTTCAGGGTCAGCCACCTTGGAGGCCATCGTTTCGCACCCAACTTCGTCGACATGCCCGAGGGTAGAAACTGGGTCCGCATGGGCGTCGGGGACGTGGATGACCTGTTGTTGAAGAGACGAGCCCCCTCTGAGCTCAAGCTGTTTCATCGCGGCTGGGCCGGCCTGGACACCCCCCAGGAGCAGAGCGCTGAGCAGGAGATATTCATGCGCGAGGGGTGGGAATGGACGACCCGCGAGAGGTCCGGAACCGTAATAGAGGCCGCGAATCACGGAAGCCCGGCTAGGGTGCGCATAGACTATGCCGGAGCGAACTCCGGTGGGTCCGGCTCCTACGAGGCGACAGTGGCGCAGATCGAAGACGCGCCTCGCGTCGAATGCCCTTCAGGCGAGCGGTCCGGATCGTGGTGGCAGTTCAAAGTGATCGAACTGGAGAGGGTAAGCCAGGCCTAGTGCGTCGACTGACCATTACGACGCCGCTTGCGTTCGCCGCGCAATTCTGTCCATCCTATAGCCTAGGAAGCGGTAGTTTCCCCAGGCGGCGAAGTGGTCCTCGATGTCGCCCGGCTCTAGCCCTAGGCTTTCCCTACAGTAGCTGGTCACCGCCGAGTCCACCGGAATACGACTGAAATCGTGAAGCAGTACCGCCAGGTGGTTCGAAGCGTAAGGCCCTATTCCACGCAGGCCGATCAGGACTTCCCGGGAAATGCGGTCTTCGTGTGCCCTGCCCTCCTCGTCGATAAGTCCTAGTTCGAGCAGCGCTAGGTTCGAGTCGGCCACCGTGCGTGCGCGAAACCCCAGCTTTACTTCATTCCTGAGCCGAGTTTCTCCCATGTCTCTAAGCTCAACCGGGGTGGGAAAGAGGCCCTGGCCCGACAAACCAACTAGGCCATCTACCATCCGCCGGGTCCCGGCCCAGCTTATCTGGATAGTGCATACGGTCTTAATGAAGTCCTCGTAGAAGGTGCTGCATCGCAACATCCTGCCGCCGCCGGTCCGCAGGACATCAGCAATGCTCGTGTCCACCTTGACGGCCACCTCGATAGCCTCGTCCGGGGACCAGTCCAGAGACAGCCAGCGCTTGACAATGCGGTGGGCGTCGGAGAGATCTTCGACCTCTACGTCACTTTCGACCGTCGCCGAGATAGTTGACGGCGAATCTTGCGCAACACTGAGGCGGACCACATGACCGGTCGGAAGCCGGTCTGGTCGCGAAAGGACCTCTGCCTCCGCGTCCCAGTGCCAAGGAGCAAGACCAACCCATCCGTGACTCTCCACGGTGAGCTTCAAGGAGATATCAAATGGGGCCTGAATTTGGAATCGGTGTTGCGGCATCTGTGGAGTCCAGGTTGGCTCAGAATCGGTCGGAGGCTACCACCGTCCCTTCCTGGTGGTCAACTCAGCTAGCAGTGATAAGCTGTGAACGATAGATCGGGTAACAGAACTCGATCTCCGACAATTTAGTCCTGGAGCCCGTAGATGAGATACGACACGATTATCGTCGGAGCGGGCTCCGCTGGGGCCATCCTGGCAGCGCGGCTCACCGAAGACCCGGACCGCGATGTGCTTCTGCTAGAGTCTGGGCCGGACTATCCTGACATCGACAGTCTGCCCGACCTAGTGAAGTGGGGATATGGAGTCGAAAGCACGGCGAAGGACCGGCTAACGAGTCCGGACTGGGCGCACTTCGTCGCGCGGGCCGCAGGTGCCGGTCCGCCGATGATCGTACCGCGCGGTAGGGTGACAGGCGGCTCCAGCGCCGTTAACGCCCAGATGTTCTTGAGAGGCCTCCCCGAAGACTATGACGACTGGGCGGAACGGGGAAACGACCGCTGGAGCTACCGGGAGCTTCTCCCGTACTTTCGGCGCATCGAGACCGACCGGGATTTCCGAGGTGACTTTCACGGCGCTGACGGTCCTATTATCGTGAGCCGCCAGCCACGGGAGGCATGGCCACCCGACCAGACGGCATGGGTCGATGCCTGCGGTGTCCTCGGGTTTCCAGAGTCTCTTGACCTCAACGACCCCGACTCTACGGGCGTCAGCCCGACTCCTTACAACACCGTGGATCGCGTCCGCTGGAGCACCGCTGTCGGTTATCTAAATCCGGCGCGGGGAAGGTCAAATCTGACCATCAAGTCCAACTTCCGGGCAAACAGAGTGGTGTTCGACGGCAGGCGAGCAGTCGGAGTAGAGGGTCGGTCAGGAGTTGAAGTTCTGACCGTGTACGGGGAGGAGGTAATCTTGGCGGCGGGAGCCATCGGCTCCCCTC
>JAQBTI010000062.1 GCA_027624995.1 Chloroflexota bacterium | reverse complement strand
ACTGTCCCGGCTCCGCCAACCCCGGCCAGGAGGACGCCGACGGCGACGGCATCGCCGACGTCTGCGAGCCGACCCCCATTCCGGGCATCTCCCAGTGGGGTCTGATCGCCCTTGTCGTGCTGATGGCGGCGGCGGTGGCGTGGCGACTACGCCGACCTGTGCGAAAGCACGCCACTGGGTGAGGCAGTCATGGTAAGAAGGTCTCTGCTGATGACCCCGCCGAGCACTGCCACTGAGCTCCACCTGGAGCAAAGGATGGCCAACGACGGCCACCTGACCGGGCTTTCGCGCAAGGCCCCCGAGGAGATGGAAGTGATGAAGTGGTGAGCCCTCACCTCAATCCTCTCCCAGAGGGAGAGGAGGTAAGAGGGGTACAGCGGCGATAGGCTGAAGGCGTGTCTTTCGCGAATCCGGCGACGACCCCGACGGCCCTCACCCCTTCGACAGGCTCAGGGCAGGCTCTAGCCCTCTCCCTAGCCCTCTCCCAGAGGGAGAGGGGACTTCCGCAAACCGCCATCCTTGTTGGAGGGCGCCCCTACACGGGCGGCCGCCGGTCGGACCAGGGGCGTGCCGCCTCCAGTTGTGACGCCAGGCGGAAGAGCGTCGCCTCGTCCCCGAACCTTCCCATGAAGTGCGTCCCTATGGGAAGCCCATCGCCGTTCCAGAACAGGGGCACCGACATCGCGGGCTGGCCGGTGAGGTTCGCCACGTAGGTGATGGGAGCGAATTCGGCGGTCTTGCGCCTGTGGGCGAAGGGATCGCCGCCCGCGTACACCAGGGTTCCCAGCGGCACGGGCGGCATGCCCAGGGCAGGCGTCAGCCACACGTCGAAGTCCTCGAAGAACCGGCCGATCTGCCGAGAGAGTCGGTGCATCTCCTGGACCTTGAGCAGGTAGTCGCTTCCGCTGATGCTCCGTCCCGTCTCGGCGAAGGCCGCGACAAAGGGCTCCAGATCGCCCTCGCCCGGCTCCCGGCCCAGGCGTCTTGTCCAGTCCGCCACCGCCCATCCGAAGCCCGCGGACATGATGGTGGTGAAGGTCTCCCACAGCTTCTCGGCCTCTACAGACGGCGCCGCCTCGACGACCTCGTGGCCCAGGCCGGCGCAGAGGGTGGCGGCGTCCAGGACTGAGTCCACGCAGTCCTGGTGCATGGGCGTCCCCAGGAGAGTCTGGGTGGCGAACGCGATGCGCAGCTTCCCGGGGTCTGCCCCGACCTCCTGAGCGAAGGGCCGCGCCGGCGGCGGGGCCCAGTACGGGTCGCCGACCGATGGCCCGGACGTGGCGTCCAGTAACGCCGCGGAGTCCCGAACGCTCCGGGTCAGCGCGTGTTCGGCGACGAGCCCGCTCATCATGTCCCCATAGTGTGGGCCAAGAGGGTTCCTGGCGCGTGTCGGCTTTAGCCCGAAAACGCCGCAGCAGGACGCGGGTATGCGAATCGAGCCTCCCGCGTCGTTGCCGTGGGCCATGGGCAGCATGCCGGATGCGACGGCGGCACCCGCTCCGCCGCTCGAACCGCCCGGCGTCCGGCTGGTGTCCCACGGATTGCGGGTGGGACCGAACCTGACCGGCTCGGTGGTCGCGCCGACTGCCATTTCCGGCAGATTTGTCTTCCCAACGGCAATCAGACCGGACCGCTTCCAGCGCTTCACCAGCTCGGTGTCCTCGTCGGGCACGAAGTCTCCCAGAAAGGCCGACGACTCGGTGAACCGGACCCCGGCGTACTCGGCGAGGAAGTCCTTGACCAGGAACGGCACGCCGGAGAAAGGCCCGTCCGGAATGGGCTGGGTGGCGGCCTCGCGCGCCTCGTCGTACATGGGCGTGATGACGGCGTTGAGGGCAGGGTTGAGCCGCTCGATACGCTCGATCGCACCCTCAACGAGCTCGGCCGGAGTTACGTCTCCGTTTCTTACCATCTCTGCCTGGGCGGTCGCGTCGATAAACCCGAGCTGGTCGGTCGTCGGCATCGTGGGTTCTCCTGTCGTCGTTAGGCTGTGAAGGGTTGGCAGGCGGAATCGTATTCCCGCCCTGCGGGAGTGTCAAACGAGGTTGACGGAAGAAGCCGGGCGACACGGCGGGTCGCCCCTACGAAAACAGATGGCCCGATGCGACCGCACCGATGCGCCGCCCGTCGTTGACGGCGCATTGAGCCACGATTACACTCCCGTTGGCTTCAGAAAAGAATCGCAGACGCTCACGGGAGGCTGGAAGCTTGTACTTCAACTGGCGACTCTTCTCTTTTACCGAGGGCTACCGATGGATGCTCGCCCTCGCGGTTGTGTTCGGACTTCTTGCCAGCGTCGCTGGCGTAACCAGACTCGCGCTATCCGGCTATGCTCTGGCCCTGGTGATACGCGGGGAACCCTCCGGGGACGTCATATTCGCCGTCTCCGCCATCGTAGCGGCCATCTTCCTGCGGGCGCTCTTCCAGTACATCAAAGAGACCACAGGCCACCGGGCGGCGCTTGCCGTACAGGTGAGGATGCGCCGGCAGGTCTACTCGAAGGCCATCGAGCTTGGTCCGGGAACCCTCGATCAGAAGCGGTCCGGTGATCTGCTCGTGTCCCTCGTAGAAGGGGTCGACCAGCTCGAGAGCTACTTCGGCGAGTACCTGGCACAGTTCATCGTCGCGATGGTCGCCCCAATCGGACTCTTCATCTTCATGGCCTGGCTCGACCTGACGACCGCGCTCATCTACCTCGTTTCGGCGATGGCCACTCTCTTTTTCCCTTCCCTGTTCCACGGGTGGAACGCGTCTTCAGGTGGCTATCGTCGGGGTGCGTACGCAGAGCTGAGCTCCGAGTTCCTCGACAGCATTCAGGGGCTCGCGACGCTCAAGGCCTTTGGCCAGAGCGGTCCCAGAGGAGAGTTCCTGGCGGAGAAGGCCCGGAACGTCTACCGCAGCACGATGGCGATCCTGGCCGCCAACCAGGCGACGACCGGTGTGACCTGGCTGGGGATTACGGCCGGCGCCGCAGTCGCTCTGGGTTGGGGTGCTCTGCGGGTGGAAGACGGCTCCCTGGCACTGACCACACTCCTGGTCGTCGTGATGCTGGGCGTGGAGGTCTTCCGTCCTCTGCGCGAGCTAACCTCGCTCTACCACCGTGGGATGCTCGGCGCGGCTTCGGCCGAGGCCGTATTCGACCTGTTGGACTCCAAACCCGAGGTAGAAGATACGGGAACCGCTTCCGGCGTTCCTGAGACGCTGGAGCCTACGCTTGAGCTTCGCGACGTCACGTTCCAGTACCCGGCCAGGGACTCGGCAGCTTTGCAAGACGTCTCCTTCAAGATAGACGCGGGCGAGACCGTGGCTGTGGTCGGGCCCAGTGGCGCAGGGAAGAGCACTCTGGTCTGGCTGTTCCTCCGGTTCTTCGACCCGTCACGCGGCGCCGTCCTAATCGGCGGTCGAGACCAAACGGAGCTACCCCTCTCGGCCATCCGCCAGCAGATTGCGGTCGTGACCCAGGACACCTATCTGTTCCACGGCACAGTCGCCTACAACCTGAGGTTCGGCAATCCGAACGCGACGCAGGATGAACTGGACGAGGCAGCACGTGCAGCCAACGCACTCGACTTCATCCGCGACCTCCCCCAGGGCTTCGACACCGTAATCGGCGAGCGCGGCATCAAGCTGTCCGGGGGTCAGCGCCAGCGAATCGCCATCGCTAGAGCGCTGCTGAAGGATGCCCCGATCCTCATACTCGACGAGGCCCTGTCGAGCGTGGACGCCGAGAACGAGGCAATCATCCAAGAGGCCCTGGACAGGCTGATGGAGGGCCGCACGACGCTGGTTATTGCGCATCGACTCTCCAGCGTGATCAATGCCGACAGGACCCTCGTACTCGAAGCGGGCCGCCTGGTTGAGGAAGGGAAGCATAAGGATCTGGTTGCCGGCGACGGGGCCTACTCCCGCCTCATGGAGGCCCAGATCGAGGCAGGTATCGAGGACGTTGCTGCGACCGCCGCCGACCGCGTGAGCATCGTCACAGCTCCGAAAGTGCCGTCCGCTTCTCCAGGGCCGGTCGCCAAGCCGAGCGACGTACCGCCGATCCCGTGGACGACCATCTTCGGTCGTCTGCTTGACCTCACGAGACCGATGCTCTGGATGCTCGTAGCCACGTTCGTCCTGGGAGTGCTCCGGGTCCTGGTGCTGATCGGTGTAGGTGTCGTAGGCGCGCTTATCGTTCGGCAGCTCGTGCAGGGCGAAAGCTTGACCGGGTACCTGATAGCTCTGGGCGTCCTTGGGGCGCTGACGCCTCTTCTCCACTGGTGGGAGTCGTGGGTCGCACACGACATGGCGTTCCGGCTCCTGGCCGAGATGCGCATCGAAATCTACAACAAGCTGGACAAGCTCGCGCCAGCCTATCTGGTCAAGCGCCGGTCCGGCGACATCATGTCCCTCGTGACGGCCGACATCGAGACCATCGAATTTTTCTTCGCGCACACCATCGCACCGGCGTTCGTGGCCCTCTTGATCCCGGTGGCCGTCCTCGTGACGGTGGCGGCCATCCAATGGCCGCTGGCGCTCATCCTGCTGGTCTTCCTGGTCTTCGTCGCGTACACGCCCTTCCAGGCCCGCAAGACGTTGGACAGTCTGGGTTTCGAGTCGAGGGAGCAGCTCGGCGAAGTGAATGCTCACATGGTCGACGGCGTTCAGGGTATCCGCGAGATCGTCGCGTTCAGCCAGGCGGAGCAGCGACTCGACGAGGTTGAGGCGAACCACCGGCGATTCGGCGAATACAGGCTGCGCTTCCTGAAGCATCTGTCGGCACAGCGCATCCTCATCGAGATGGCTAACGGTCTCGGCGGACTCTCGGTACTGGCGGCCGGGGCCTACTTCGAGAGCCGTGGCGACCTTTCAGCCGAGATATTGCCGCTGCTGACTATCATCGCGCTGTCGTCCTTCATCCCGGTGTCAGAGGTAGCACAGGTGGCCAAACAGCTCGCCGACACACTGGGCAGCTCGCGACGGGTGTTCGCCGTCCACGACGAGCCGGTGCCGGTGACAGACGGACCTGGCGTAATGGACGGGGACAAGAAGATCGGTGGGGCGGTCGAGTTCGGGACGGTCGGTTTCCGGTACGAGCCAGGACTGCGGCAGGCGCTCAGCGGCGTGAATTTCTCCACTGAGCCGGGACAGCGACTCGCACTGGTC
Organism: Chloroflexota bacterium; assembly: GCA_027624995.1. Classification (GTDB taxonomy): domain Bacteria; phylum Chloroflexota; class Dehalococcoidia; order Lucifugimonadales; family CATQGZ01; genus CATQGZ01. Next base: position 4,875 of record JAQBTI010000062.1, on the reverse strand, counting down.
GGGCGCTCAGGCGCAGGGAAGACGACAGCGGCCCATTTGCTACTGAGATTCTGGGACCCGGAAAGTGGTGAGATCGACCTGGACTCGGAGCGGCTTCCGGATTTCACCCTGGACGAGCTCCGCAACTCGATAGCGCTGGTAGCTCAAGACACGTATCTCTTCAACAACACGGTGCGGACCAATCTGTTGCTGGCCAAGCCGGGGGCGACCGAGAAGGAGATGGTCCACGCCGCCCAGCAGGCCGCGGCCCACGAGTTCATCACCGCCCTACCGGACGGCTACGACACCCGGGTCGGCGAGCGGGGTTTTCAGCTATCCGGCGGCCAGCGGCAGCGCATCGCGATCGCCCGCGCCTTCCTCAAGAACGCCCCGGTCCTGGTGTTGGACGAAGCCACGTCACACCTGGACGCGGTCAGCGAAGGCCTGGTGCATCGGGCGCTCGCCAGACTGATGGAGGGACGCTCCAGCCTGGTAATCGCACACCGGCTGTCGACCGTCCGCGACGCGGACATTATCGTCGTGTTGGACGAGGGCAGGGTCGTGGAGCAAGGCGCGTCTGATGAACTTCTTGCAAGTGGGGGAGCCTACTCCCAACTGGTCGCGGCACAGGTCACGAGCCAGCGCGGAGGACTGTAGGAACGGGTCGATCGCCCAGCGAGAATCGAGCCGATCTGAAAATCCGGGACTCCCGTCCTGAGTCTGGAGTTCTTCCTACCCAGGCCTCCGGGCTACCAGCATACCGTAGCCCAGACTCCCTTCGGCAACGGCCTCCTGGGCGGCGGCGAGGACTCGCTTGGCCTCGACGATGAGATCTGTGGGGACCTGAAGCTTGCCCAGTCCGCTGGCAACTTCGGCCAGCAGCAATTTGCCCTTGAGGTCCGTCAGGAACGACTGCGCTGTTTCGGGCAAGGCCTGTAGATGCTCCATGACGAATCCTGCCGAGGTGGCGAGGTCGCCATACGCTTCCAGGGGCATGGCGTCCCCTACACAGGCTGCCACCGCGAGCAATCCGTCGAGCTCTTGAGGAAGGTTGCCTTTGACGGTCACGTCGGTAAGACCGAGCCTGCCACCTGGCATCAGAGCGGAATGAGCCCGTTCGAGAGCCCGCTTCTTGTCGGGAACGATCGAGAGCACGCACTCCATGATCGCGGCGTCGAAGGACCCTGCTCCCGCGTCTATGTCCTGGAGGTCCCCTGCGACGAATCGGGTCAGGTCGCTCACTCCCTCTTGGCGGGCTAGCTCAACTCCCGCGGTTACGCCTTCACTTTCCAGAGTCACGCCCACGGTCTCGCATCCAATGGTCTTGGAAAGATGGACCGCACTGGTCCCGATACCTGACCCCGCGTCGAGGACCCTGGACCCGGTCCCGATCTCCATCAGCCCGGCCAACCGCGACGTCAGTTTGAGACCGCCCGGATGGAACGAGTCTCCGAGGAGCCACCGCGCCATCGGGTGGCTGTAAGAGGCCGTGCAGCAGGCCGTGAGTTCAGTGGTAGGTGACGTGGTCGAGCTCTCCCTGGGCATTCATCGGGCTGCATGGCCGTTGAGGGAACGCCCGACTCCGCTCGGCCCGCGCCTCGATGGTCTCCTTCATCTCTTCGAGATGCTCATGCATCATCTTGCGTAGCGTCCTCTGGACATAGAACCTGCTTACGAGCCAGCCGAAGAACCACCCTTTTAGGCCGAACTCGCTCTCGTAGGTAAGCCGTGTGCAGCCGCCCTCGTCGGTCAGATCGAACCGGTCGCAGAGTAACGACAGCGGCCCTTCGACACCTTCGAAGTCGATCCTGTCCGGTTCGTGGGGAGTTACCCACTCGACGGTGCGGTATACGTGTCGCCTACCCAGGAAGTCCTTGCCCGGTGTGTGAAACTCTACAAGGAGCTTCTCACCGTCCGTCTCCAACACCTTGGACTGCGAGCCGTTCTGAGGACCGGCCCCGAAGGCCGTGAGCACCTGGAAGGCCAGCTCGCGCTGGGCATGGATGTGCACGGACATCTTCGGCGTGCAGACCGGGATTACCATCTATACGCCTGTCGGCGAGCTTCTGCCAACCGCTTGGAGCCTGGACTTGACGCGTTCGAGCCGGGTCGCTTCGCGGATCTCCTCGCGGTAGCCGACGTTGTTGTATGCGCAGAACGGAATCGTCCGGCCGTCGGGCGAGATGATCCCTATGCAGCACTTCATCAGCTTCTTCACATCGAACGTGTAGGCGTCCATGAAGTCTTTAACACTGATGGCAAATATCTTCTTGGCGAGGTCCGAGTCCGTGATTGCGAGGTCGATGTTGCAGCTTGCGCAGGCGAACCGCTCGGCCAGGGACTCCGAGCCAGGCACGGAGCTCGACGACCACAGGCCTTCCAGCGCGTGCTTTATCTCCTCGGCGGGCTCGGCCCAGGTGCGGTTGGTGATGTAGTCCAGATAGTCGTCGACGTTCAGCACTCTCGGCAGAGGCGTGACCTCGCCGTCCTCGACATAAGCGTAGGTGATGGACTGGCAGCCGGGATGGCAGCAAGGGACGGGGACGAAATCGGTCTTGACGAACAGGCCGTCGGTCTGGCTGCCGATGCGCTCGATCACCTCGGGGATTGTGACGCGGTCGGTGGGGTCGAAGGGCAGGTGGCGTCCCGTGTGGGTGACCGGCTGGAAGTTGACGCCTCTGACCGCAGGGTGTTCGATACCGAACTGGACCAGCCTGCCGACCTCGTGCTCGTTCACGCCCCTCTCCACCGTCGCCACGAGGATGGTGTCCAAGTCGAGCTCGCCGAGCCGGTCGACGATCCTGAGTTTCTCGTCTGCCAGGGGCTCTCCCCGCAGTTTCATGTAGGTCTCGTCTTCGAAACCGTCGAACTGGAGGTAGACCATGGGCCGGGCCTGCCCCAGCCGCTCCGACCACTCCCGGTCCCGGACGATGCGCAGCCCGTTGGTGTTCACCATGACGTGGCGCACACCCTTGTCGCGGGCCATTTGGACCATCTCCAGGAGCTGAGGATGTAGAGTTGGCTCTCCGCCGCTGAACTGCACGACTTCCGGGTCGCCCTCAGTCCGCACGAACTGGTCGAGCATGAACTCGACCTGCTCCATAGTGAGGTTATAGCCGGGCCCGGCATTCGCGAAGCAGGTCGGGCAGGCCAGGTTGCACCCGGTGTTTACCTCTATCAGGGCCAGGCAGGTGTGCTGCTTGTGCTCCGGGCATAGGCCGCAGTCGTAGGGACAGCCGTCCTTGACTTCGGTCTGGAACTCGACGGGATAGGTGCCGGGCTTGTTGTATTTGAGCGAGTTGACGTAGCCCTCGGCGTCGGACGACATCAGCGCCTCGAACCAGCCGTGGTCCGGGCACCTTTTGCGCATCAGGACCTTGCCGTCCTTGAGATGGACCTGCCCATCGATGAGTTGCTTGCACTCCGGGCATATGCTCCTGGTCAGCTCGTAGAAGACGGAGTCGGCGGTCCGCTTCTGAGGTATGGCTCCCGTTGACGTCACAATCCCTCCCCAAAGTCGGACATGATGGCGCTCGGGCGCCAAGCTCTCGAAACGGTTAGATGCCCGGTGGCCTGTCAGAGGTGTACAGCTCCCCATTCTGTGATGGCCCGTGATTCCGTGGTGCCCGGGCCGAGTGTCGCCAATCGGCGCCGTACTCGACCCCTTGCGAAACCGGGGTTTTGTTGTGTTCAGCTTGACGGACAGATCGGCTGTCTGTAAGGTGAATCCGTCACAGAGCTTGACCTACCCTACGACCGAGGGGATGGCTTCTATGCGTGGATCGATTGTGGTTGGACTCCTCGTAGTCCTCGTCCTCACCACCGCTTGCGGTGACGCCACACCTCCCCCCACCCCCACGGCTACACCTGACCCTCGGATCGATCAACTTATCAGGTCGCTCGGCGATACGAGAGCGGTTGTCGGCACGATTGTTGACCTGATAGCCGAGCCGACTCCTACGCCCTTGGCGAGCCCGACGCCTGACCCACGGCTCGGTCAGATCTGGCAGGCGGTTAGCAGTGTGCCCCCGACCGCAACCCCCGATCCGCGTATCGCTCAGGTCATCCAGGCAATAGCTGTGCTGGCGTTGTCGGTGGACGGGTTGCAGGAGGAGCTAGAGAGGAAGTTCTTGGAACCAACCCCGACATCGACCCCATCTCCGACCGCAACACAAACTCCAACTCAAACGCCAACCGCAACCCCAACGGCTTCACCAACACCAACGCCGACAGCCACTCCGAGCCCGACATCGACTCCAACGCCGACGCCATATCCAACTCCGAGCGGAGTCCAAGTCGCAGAGTTTTCGGGCACTGGCAATGCCATTACGACACAATTCAAAGTTGAGAGCTCACCATGGCATTTGGAGTGGACCATGAATCGAAGTCGTCCGTTCGTTCTGTTTTTGATCCACCCTGACACAGGCGATAGGATAACCGAGCTACTCAGTACAAGCGACCTAAATGGGTCGTGGCCGATCTTCTAATTGACAGGGACCTATAGGCTTAGGGTGGGGAGTAACTCGGACACTGAGTGGCGCTTGTCGGTTTCGGACTGATTGCGCACGACACTCTTTTCAAGTGGCCCACTTGCGTGATCTACGCTATTTGGAGTTCCCGCCGTGTCCACCATCGTAGTCTTCTCTGAACTCAATAAGGGCTTGTCGCAACTCATCGGTGGAGAGCGACTCTTTTGCGGCCACGTAGTCGGGTTGGAGAAACTCGGGAAGGATGCCGGCCTCTCCGGGGCCTTCGAGAGCTATCAACGCCCCTTCTTTGGTTTCGCTGGCGCCGGCCTTGGTTGCCCAAGCGCCGATGACCCACAACCGCCGAACAGCAGCATGTAGCACATCAATTATCGGCCTCTCGGAAGCCTTTCTGCAGACCGAGTCCAAT
>JAQBTI010000061.1 GCA_027624995.1 Chloroflexota bacterium | reverse complement strand
CCTTTCATGACTGACATTTTCCCTTAACGCTTAGCTACTGACAGAATCGTATGACATCGACAGGCAGAGGACACTGACGTACCTGTTGATCACGGTCGTGATGATCGGCATGCTCTTCGGCGTAGTCACACTATTAGGGCTCGAGCGACTCGTGCTGTCAAGGCTCGCCCTTCTTGGCTCCGAAGTGGAGGACATTGCGGCAACCGCCCAACATTCGGCGCGGGTCTCAATATCGGGACACGATGAGCTCTCCAGGCTGGGAGATGGAATCAATGCGATGCTTGGTCAGCTGGAAGCGTTTCACTCTGAAACGATAGAGACCGAGAGGGCAAAGGGCGAGGAAGCAGAGGCAGTCGCCCGGGCCGAAGAATTGGCGCGCTCCCGCACTCGGATTCTTGCCGTGTCGGAGTCCCTGCGGAAGGAGATAGCGCGGCACCTTCACGGCTCCGTTCAGAACAAGCTAATCCTGGTCCTTAGTCGCATCAGCAAACTTGGACAAGCCTCTCCCGACGAGCTCGCCGTCGAGGTAGCGCAAATCCGTCGGGAGCTCGAACTGCTGATAGAAAATGACGTTCGAAGGATCAGCGTGCAGATCTACCCAGACATACTTCGTCGCGGGCTAGTCCCCTCCTTGGAATCCCTGGCGGACCGGTTCCAGCGAGAGATCGCCGTTGAAAAGGACCTTGACCAGGACATCGCGAGGCGCGAGGGGATGGACAGCGACGTAATACCCGAAAGGTGAGGCTGTCAGCGTACCGCGTGGCGGAAGAAGCGATGACTAACTCGCTCAAACATGCAGGCGCCCACAGGTTGGCCATCGCCCTCGATCAGCCTTCTGATGGCTGGCTGCGCTTGATTGTCTCCGACGACGGCAAAGGGTTCGACATCGACGCCGAATCCGGAGGGGTCGGCCTCGGGACGATGCGAGATTACGCTGAGGCGGTGGGCGGCCGGGTCGTAATCAAGAGTACGAATGGCAGAGGCACGGCTGTCACCGCCACGCTGCCGTTGGGGAACGGCGCAAGTGGCGCCAACCCGCAGGGGGCGTGAACTCAACTGTGTGTCTAGTCTGGTTAGACCATCGGACTCTTGATCCGAGCCGGTCGCTACATACCTGCCTAGATCACGCACGCCGTTGTCACACGATGTTGGTTTGCCAACGCACTTTCTTCCGACTAGTATAGGTTCACGATGCAAGATCGCCAAGATAACACGTCGGTCCTAGTAATATTCTTCGACGACATGCGTGAATCTACCGCGCTAAAGGCTGGACTTACGGAAAAAACCGACGAGCACACCTTCCAGAAGCTCCGACAAGAGCACGACTCGCTACTAACAGAGATCATCACGCGGGGGGATGCGGGACAGGTAGTCAAGTCCACGGGAGACGGACTCCTCGCAGTCTTCTACAAGCCCTCCATAGCTGTCGAGCGTGCCGTTGAAATCCAGGAGCGGCTGCACGGTCACCCACATCTGAGCGTACGAATCGGCATGGACATGGGTGAGGTCTGCGGAGAATACGTCGGGGACGAGCTCACGGACGTTTTCGGGCGCCACGTCGACTGGGCCGCGAGGGCTACAACACTCGCAGATGGTGGGCATATCTCTGTCACACGCTCCGTCTACATCGACGCCTTTAGCTGGCTCACGAAAAGTCGAATAGCTTGGGAGGAACATGGCGCCTACATCGCCAAGCCTGGAGAGCCTCCGCTCGACATTTTCGAACCATACAACGCGAATATTACTCAGCCCTTAAGCGAACTGCGCGGCACCAAGGTGGAAGCACTAGCGAAAGCCCCATCCCAGAAGAGTGAACCCTCCGCACCGAAGCAGCTTCGCCTGGTCCGACCCTGGGAGGCCGTGGCGCGCGATGGCAGGGATTTCGCCGAAAAGGGCGGCGGCATGATGTATTGGTTCAAGGTCCCGCTCGGAGGCATATGCTACGCCGAAGGCTTTCGGAGTTTCCTCGCGCCAGCCCTTGAGAATCAGCGGATCACAAAGATTCGCTTTTTGCTCGACTCGTCGATCCCTATCTATCAGGAGATATGGAACGGCTTGGTTCTGCCCCTGCTGGTCGAATGGGCAACAAAAGAAAACCGGGCTTTTGTGGTCGAGGAACTAGAAGGAGCAGGACGATTCTACGAAGAAAGCACCAATAAGCGGGTCGAATGGGTGATGGTTGACCTTTCGGCCGAGTTAAGCCCGTGCTTCAAGTTGTTCGTTGACGATCCGGACAACAACATCGACGTTGAGTCGGAAGCACAGATCTTTCTTTCATCAGCCAGTCGGACAGTGCGGTTGGGCAATGGGGCGCTCGGGTTCGTTCGCATCCCAGATGCCGTTCTCAGAATCGGGACCCAGGACGATGAGGCTCTAATACACACGCTGAACTCGCTTTCCAATCAGTGGGACGCCCTGTTCAGCTAACTTCAAAGTTCCACTGGTGCGTTGATCGCGCTACGATCAAGTGTGTCCTCTAGAATTCGACCCTAGCTTCCACGCGCACCACACGGATGGGACGCCTTAATTAAGGCATTGTCCCTGAAGTACCTTCTGAAGACGGGCCGTGTCGATGTTGCCGCCGGAGACGATGCAGGCGATCTTGCCGGTCCCGGCCTTACCTGCGACCGCAGCGGCCACTGAAGCGGCACCTGCGCCCTCGGCTACCACGCGGTTCCGCTCGACCATGAGCTTGACAGCGGCGGCGACCTCCTCGAGCGTCGAGACCAGCGCGCCGTTCATCAGCGAGCGTGCCAGCGGCCACATCTCGTCCGTGACCATGGTCCCACTGATACCGTCCACAAAGGTCTGCGTGTGCTCGACGACGACGGGTCTGCCCGCGGCCATGGAGGCTGCGAACGGCGCCCCCGTCTCCACCTCAGCGGCATAGAGCTTCACGGCGTCGTCCCGGACCGCGCGGATGGCTGAGCCGATGCCGCAGCTCAGTCCGCCGCCGGCGTAGGCGATGACCACGGCGTCCACGTCCGGTAGGTCTTCCAGTATCTCCAGACCGATGGTGCCGTTGCCGGCCATTACCGCGGGGTCGCTGAAGGGGTGTATTAGCCGGCCCTTGATACCCTCATAGTGTCGGGTGATGAAGGTCTCTTCGAAAACGGCGAATGGCACCTTGACGTACTTCGCGCCGAGCCTGACCACGTTGGCCAGCTTGGTCTCCGGCGCATGCTCCGGGACCAGGACTGTGCACGATATCCCGCGCTCCCGCGCGCACCAGGCAAGACCCTGGGCCATGTTGCCCGCGCTGACCGTCCAGACGCCGTCGGCTAGCTCGTCCGGGTCGAGTTGGGCCATCGCGTTGTATGCGCCACGGATCTTGAACGAGCCTACAGGCTGCAGATTCTCCAGCTTCAGGTAAATCTCGGCCGGAAGGTCATCCGCGTTGAGCCGTACCAGCGGAGTCCGCACGACGTGGCCTGCGATGCGGTCCTGAGCGGCGCGAATCTCGTCGATCGGGATGGGGTCGTAAGGTCTCACTGGGCGGTGTATCCGCCATCGACTGGCATCGCTATGCCGGTCACAAACGAAGCCTCGTCCGAGGCCAGGAAGAGTGCGGCGCTGGCGATCTCCTCGGGCTCCGCCAGTCGCCCAATGGGATGTCGCTGCCTTATCTTTTCAAGCAGGTCCGGATTGTCGTGCAGTGGCTTGATCAGGTTCGTCAGGACATAGCCCGGACAGACCGCGTTGACTCGGATGCCGTTCTTGGCGTGCTCCACTGCCAGATTCCGGGTGAGTTGCACGACCCCACCCTTTGACGGCACGTACGAACTGAATCCCTCAGCTCCCGTGTATTCCGAGCCGACCAACCCCATCACCGACGCCAGATTGATCACAGAGCCGCCACCGGTGCGCAGCATCTCGGGGACCACGTGCCAGCACATCAGATAGGTTCCCTTCAGGTTTACATCCATTACACGGTCCCACTTCTCCTCGTGCGTAAGTCCCTCCGGCACCTGCCTGTCGTTGATGCCGGCGCTGTTGACCAACACGTCTATCCGCCCGTAGGCATCTATCGCCGCCTGGACGATCTTCTTGACACTGTCGCTACTCGAAACGTCACCGGTGACCTGCATACGCGTCCCTTCGAGGGCGTCCACGGTCTCTTGAAGCGAGCCTTCAGAGATGTCGGCCGCGCAGACCTTGGCCCCTTGCCTGGCAAACAGGAGTGCGGTGGCTCTGCCGATGCCAGAACCGGCGCCGGTGATCAGGGCGACCTTGTCTTTGAGTCTCATGTCTGTCTCTCAGCGTGCGAGTTTCGCTTCCACACCGTAGGGGCACGGCATGCAGTGGCATGCAGCCCGTCTCATAAGGGGGCGGGAAACCTCCTCTCCGCCGCTCCGAAAACGGCGTGGTATCTCGATAATGTGCCGATTTCCGACGACCCCCTCATACTAACCTTCTCCCGCGGAGGGGAGAAGGGATTTCTGAGACAGGCTCCATTCCGTGCCCCTACCTTTGCCAACGACACTCATGTGTTCGACTCTACAATAGGCTACGTACTTCTTCGGAGAACGCGACCGGCCCGGACCTGTGTATGGACGCCGTCCGATATGACCGACTCACCGTTGACGAGGACGTGGACCATGCCCTCCGCGAGTTGGTGCGGACTCTCGAAAGTCGCCCTGTCGATGACCGTGTCGGGGATGAATATCGCCAGGTCGGCTACCAGGCCCTTCTCTACCCTGCCCCGGTCCTTCAGCCGAAGCCGGTCCGCTGGCTTACCAGTCATCTTGTTGATTGCGGTCTCCAGGGACATAAGCGACTGTTCCCGAACATAGCGGCCAAGAATTCTGGGATAGGTGCCATAGAAGCGCGGGTGGAGCTTTTCATCGGCGTGTACTCCAACAGGAGAGATCGCGTTGCCGTCGGAGCCGTACATGCCGAGCGGATGGGATAGGAAGTACCGAACGTCACTCTCTATCCGGTTGTGGACGACCGCCGACACCTTCCCGTGGGACTCTTCCTCTAGCTGAAGCGCGGCCTCCGCCGGCTCTACTTCTCTGTCGGCTGCGATCTCCTGGACCGATTTGCCGATGAGTTGACGGCCGCTCTCGTCGGGCCAGTCGGCGATTACCCAGGCCTCCCAGAGGGGCGGCAGTCCGCCGATGCCGGTGGTGACTTCGTCGCGAATGCGGGCGCGGGTCTCCGGGTCTCGAAGTCGCGCCATGTACTCATCGAAGCTACCGGCCTGCGCCCATACGGGGATCGTCTGATTGATCCCCGCCTGGCCCGCGGTGTATGGGTACGAGTCGTAGGTAATGTCCAGGCCCTCAGCGATGGCCTTCTCAAAGACCTCGAGCATCTCAGGCCCGCGCCCGAAGACGTCTCTTGAGCCGATGGCCAGGTGGGAGAACTGCACCGGAATACCGGCCCGTTGGCCGATCTCCACCGCCTCCTGAATGGCCGACAGGTGCCGCCCGGGGCCTACCCGAGCGTGAGTAACGTAAAAGACACCCTCGTAGGCTGAGAGTGGCTTGCACAGCGCGACCAACTCGTCGGTAGACATGTACCCTGAGGGTGCCAGCGACAGGCCTGTGGATATCGAGAATGCGCCCTGCTCCACGGCCTCTATGGCGAGTCGTTTCATCTCACGCATCTCGTCATCTGTGGCAGGCCTGTCCTCGATAGCGCCCGCGGCATACTGGATATTCGCTTGTCCGACCTGGGGAGCCAGATTCAGGCTGATGCCGTTGGACTCCAGAAGGTTGGCCCAACCGTCGAGGTCCTTCCACTCCCACTCGAACTTGGACGCGGGGTCCTTCGTGCCGGCGTCGCCGCGCGGCCCGACGGGAAACGGCGAGTAGCCACAGTTTCCCATCACCTCGGTGGTCACGCCCTGGTGGGCCTTGCTCTCGCCGCCTGGGTCGTCCAGCAGGGACACATCGGAATGGGAGTGCATGTCGATGAAGCCGGGGGCGACTACGAGTCCGGTGGCATCGACTGTGCGGACCGCCTCAGCATCTTCGAGACGGCCGATGGCCTCAATCTTGCCACGGCTTATGCCAACATCAGCGACGTACCTGAGCCTGCCGGTGCCGTCTATCACCGTGCCGTTCCTGATCAGCGTGTCGAATGCCATGTTCTCCTCCTTATAAGACTTCGCACCGAGCCTGCTGAACTCGGGCTCTCTACGCGCCGCGCCTCAGGACCCGCCCGGGCCGGGCCTGCGTGTGCTTGCCGTCCAACACGACCGACTCACCGTTGACGAGGACATGGGTCACTCCCTCAGAAAGTTGGTGTGGCTTCTCGAAGGTCGAGTGGTCGATGACCGTGGCGGGGGCGAATATGGCCAAGTCGGCAACATACCCTTCCTTGACCTGCCCGCGGTCCTTCAATCGAAGCCTCTCCGCCGGCATCCCCGTCATCTTATTCACAGCCGTCTCCAGGGACATCAACGACTGCTCCCGAACGTATCGGCCGAGTATCCGAGGATAGGTTCCATAGAAACGCGGATGGAGCTGTTTCTGGGAGTGGACGCCCGACGGCGAGATTGCGTTACCGTCGGAGCCTATCATGGCCAGTGGATGCGAGAGGAAGTATCGGACATCGCTCTCGGTCCTGTTGTGTACGACGGTCGGGTTGCGGCCCCTCTCCTCCTCCGCAAGCTGCAGGACGGCCTCGGCTGGCTCGACCTCGCGGATAGCCGCGATCTCTTCAACCGAACGCCCAACCAGGTCGCGGTTGGCTTCCGAGGCCGAGGCCAGTACCCACGTGTCCCAAAGCGGGGACAGGCCACCAATGCCAGCGGCCACCTCCTCTCGGATGCGTGACCGGATGTCAGGGTCGCGAAGGCGGGCCATATACTCGTCGACCGTCCCGGCCTGCGCCCATATTGGGATGGTCTGATTGAGGCCTGCTCCCGCCGCAGTGTATGGGTACACGTCGTAGGTGATGTCTAGGCCTTCCTCACGAGCCGTCTCCAAAAGCGCCAGCATCTCGGGGCCCTGTCCGTAGACGCGTCGGTCGATGATGGCCATGTGGGAGAATTGCACGGGGACCCCGGCCCTCTGGCCGATCTCGATGGCCTCTTCGATCGAGGACAGGTGCCTGCCAGCCCCGACCCGTGCATGGGTGACATAGAAAACGCCTTCGAAGTGTGCCACGGCCTCGCAGAGCGCCACCACTTCGTCAGTGGACATGTACCCGGATGGAGAGAGGGACAGGCCGGTGGACAAGGAAAATGCGCCCTGTTCCATTGATTCCACGGCCAGACGCTTCATCTCCCGCATCTCGTCTTCGGTGGCCGGGCGGTCTTCGACCGCGCCCGTGGCCATCTGAAGCGCGGCCTGGCCTACCTGTGGGACGATGTTAAGGCTTATTCCCTGAGTTTCGAGCCGATTCGCCCATCCGTCCAGGTCCGTCCAATCGGCTTCGACGTTCGAGGCCGGATCGCCTATCATCGGCGTCGGCCGACCGGGCCTGGCTGGGAACGGGGACTGGGCGCAGTTGCCCGTGACCTCGGTCGTCACGCCCTGGTGGGCCTTGCTCTCGCCGCCTGGGTCGTCCAGCATCGAGGTATCCGAGTGCGAGTGCATGTCGATGAAGCCGGGTGCGACGATGAGCCCGGAGGCATCAATCGTACGGGCTGCTTCAGCGTCCTCCAGGCGGCCGATGGCCTCGATCTTGCCGCCGGTGATGCCAACGTCGGCATCGTACCTAAGCCTCCCGGTGCCGTCCATGACCGTTCCGTTCCTGATGAGCGTATCGAATGCCATTATGTTCCCTCCCCAGTCGGATAGCAGATCGTCGAAGTCATGGTCGGCCCGCGAACCCCTGCCCATGGGTGGTGCGCTCGGCCTCGAAGGACTCTACCGCCGCGTTTCCAAGGACGGAGGTGGACCGGAGTGCCTGGGTGAGCCAATCCGCGGTAACTTGCTCGGCACTGAAAGGTATTCTCAGGGTCACGGCGTCCCCCCAATTAAGAGAGCAATCCGACCTACTGTTGGGCAACGAGAGAGTGTACGCGAACACCTATCCGAGCGCCAGCGCCCCAGTGGCATTCGCGGCCCCGGTGGCTTAGTATTGTGCCACTCTAGGAGGTTTCACAATAATGCTCGATATCGCGATCAAGAATGGGACCGTTATCGATGGGACGGGCCGGCTGCGATACGACGCAGACGTGGGAATCAGCGGTGGCAAGATCGAGACCATCGGTCGTCTGGAAAATGCAGAGGCCGCACGAACGATCGATGCGACCGGACTCATCGTGGCGCCGGGCTTCATCGACATGCATTCGCACTCGGACATGTCGATGTACGGCGACCCCGGAGGCGAGAGCAAGGCCTTCCAAGGGATTACGACCGAGGTGACCGGTAACTGCAGCTACTCCCCGTTTCCAATCGCGCCGGGCGGAAAGGCCGACTTCAGGATAGGTAGTCTGGGGTGGCCGGAAGAGTGGGAGTGGACCGACCTGGACGGCTGGGCCAACGCTCACGAATCGCGGGGCATCAGCCTTAACATCGCACCCCAACTGGGCCAGGCGGCGCTCCAGATCGCCGTCGGCGCCATCGAGGAGCGTCCCGTCACGCCGGACCAAATGCGTGAGATGCAGCGGCTGGCCGCGGAGTCGGTGGAGCAGGGGGCCTTCTCCCTCTCCACGGGGCTATCGCTCTCCCCGTCGGGCTACATGTCGACCGACGAAGTGGCGGCGCTCTGCCAGGCCGTCGCCCATTACGATGGAGTCTTCTACGTTACCCACTCCAGGTTTGGCGCGGGCAAGCACGTGTCGGCTATCGAGGAGGCCGTCGAGATCGGCCGGAAGGCCGGCGTCCCGGTGCACTATTCACACCTGGCGATTATCGCCAAGCCGGACTTGGGCGGATGGAGGAAGCCCCAAGACCGGCGAGGACACGGGTACGAGATGCTGGAGGTTTTCGAGAACGCCCGCAAAGAGGGCATGGACATGACCTACGATTCGTATCCCTATACCGCAGCCATGGGGGACCTCGACCAGTCCGTTCCTAACTGGGCGCAGGCAGGGGGGATAGATGCGTACATGGCTCGCCTGAAGGACCCTGAGACTCGAGCCCGTATACGCGAAGAGGTCGCCGCAGGCCTCGGAGGGGTGCCGCCCATGTGGGACACCGGAGCGATTGCCAGTGTCCAGACGGAGGCGAACCGCGGGCTCATTGGACGCTCCATCGCGGACATCGCCGCCGAGCGAGGCGTGGAGCCCGCCGAGGCCGTCCTCCAGATTGAAGAGGAGGAGAGGAGCGCGGTAGCGTCGGTCGGGCACGGCCGGGTCGAGCGAGACGTCCGATACTTCCTGTCCCACCCCATCGGTATGTTCGGCTCCGACGGCATCGCTATCTCGCCCACCGGTATCCACAAGGACGAGCAGATACATCCGCGGTTCTACGGCACCTACCCGCGCATTCTCGGCCGGTACGTTCGGGAACAGTCACTGATGTCGCTTGAGACCGCGGTCCAGAAAAGCACCTGGATGCCCGCCGATCGGCTGGCAATCAAGGACCGGGGCAGAGTCGAGGAGGGGTTGGTCGCCGACCTGGTCGTCTTCAACCCTAAAACGATCATCGACAACGCGACCTACGAACAGCCGCACCAGCTCTCCCAGGGTATCCAGCACCTCCTGGTAAACGGGGTACCTGTCATAACAGACGGCAGCCACACCCAAGCGCGGGCAGGTCGCGTGCTGCGTCGAGGAGGCTAGTCTCTGGGCAATAGGCAGGGTCTCGAAGTTGGACCAGTGTCCCCAACTCGAGCCGCACGCATATGGTTCCACGTCCCCCCAAGGGAGGTACTGGATTGATGAACTCCACGACGGCGATGAATATGGGCCAATGACAAGACCAGAACTCGCCAGGAACTACGTCAGCAGCCGCGAGACCGAGCGTTTGGGACTTGGTCTCGGGCGAAAGATCGGCCTTCTCGATACGACCGTCAAGCAAGTGACCGACGGAACCTACGCCACTGGCAAGATGGACGGTCTGCACCGGCAGAGCCGGACCGATCTTCGAGTATTTTTTCGACCCATTGACCGGGCTTCCTCTCTTGACGGCCAACGCTCCAA
>JAQBTI010000060.1 GCA_027624995.1 Chloroflexota bacterium | reverse complement strand
CATGACCGAAACGTCGCGGGTAAAGGCCTGGGCCACTCGCTTGATGCCCTCGCTCAGGGTGGGGAACACATGGACCGTGTCGATGATGTCGTCAACTGTCAGCCCGAACTTGACGGCCAGTGTCGCCTCATGGATCAGGTCTGCCGCGTTGGGCGACACTATGTGCACCCCCAGGATCTTGGAGTTACTGGGGTGGATGACCATCTTGAACACCCCGCGCGTCTCCTTCACCACGTCGGCCTTGGGCACCGTGTCCATGTAGATGGTGCGGCATGAGCACGCGTTGAACCGCCGCATCTCCTCTTCCTCGGTCAGTCCCACGGAGGCGACCTGTGGGTTGGTGAACACGGCGCTTGGCACGTGATCGTAGTTCATGGTCCTTACCGGCACGGTAAGGGCGTTCTGCGCGGCCATCGACCCCTCTTTGGCCGCCACGGTCTCCAGCGCCATCTTGCCGACGGCGTCTCCTGCCGCGTAGATGTTCGGGTTGTCGGTCTGGTAGAACTGGTCGACCTGGATGAAGCCGTTGGCGCCCGTCTTGACTCCCGCCGCGTCGAGCCCCAGGCCTTCAGTGTTGGCCTTCACGCCGGCTGCCAGCAGGAGCTCGTCTGCGGCGATCTCCGAGGTGTCGGTGTTGAGCGACCTCCGTCGCACGGCGCCCTTTCCCCCTCGCACGGTGATCACCTTGTGCCCGTCGCGTTTCTCGACACGGTCCATGGTGACTCCCACGCGAAACTCGATACCCTCCTCCTCCAGGGCCCTCTGTAGCTCCGCGGCTACTTCGGGCTCATGCCTGGGGAGTATCTGGTCCATGGCCTCCAGCACCGTCACCTTGGTGCCGAAGTGGGCGAACATCTGCGCGAACTCCAAGCCCAGCGGGCCTCCCCCGATGACGATCATGGACTCCGGGAGCTTCTGTAGCTGCAGGCCCGTGACGTTGTTGAGCCAGCCCACCTCATCGAGCCCCGGGATGGGCAGCGCCTTCGTGGACGAGCCGGTGGCGATAATGAATTTCTCGCCCTCGAGTACTTCGCCGTCCACTTCGACCTGGTTCGGCGAGACGAACTTCGCCCGGCCTTCCCGGTATGTGACGCTTTCCAGGTGGTCCACCACGTTTATGTAGTTGCTTTGCCGGGCTGAGGCGACGATCTCGTCCTTCTCGGCGATGGCCGTGGCGAAGTCGAACTCTGGCTCGTGGCCGTTCTTCAGGGCCTTGAAGCGAGGATGCTGACCGTAGTAGAGCTCGTCTCCCACCGTGAGGAGGTTCTTGCTGGGCATACAGCCCACGTTGACGCACGTGCCCCCAATGGGAAGCCCGCTGTTTATCATCAGGGCGGTCTTGCCCAGATCGTTCGCTTTGGCTGCGGCTGCGAACGCGGCCGCACCGCCTCCTACGATGATTAGGTCGTAACTGGCCATTTCGCTGTCCCCCTTTTTACTCAAGAAATGTCTACTTCTTCGGTTTCGTAGCCTATACGCTCCATCGCGTCTTTAATTGCCTCTATCGAGGTTAGCTCCGGGTCGAACCGGACGGTCACGGTCTTCTGCGTGATGCCCATGTTCAGTTCTTCCCCCCGGCCGAGGTCCGAAAGTTGTGTACCTGCCGCATGAAAATTCTTGCCGCCCTGGAGCATCAGCTCCTGGAAGCTCGGGTAGTCTGCTTTCCCTGTCTCGCTACTGCTTCGGTCCTTGGCTTGCCGAGCCAGCCTGTCACGTTGACTAGGTTCTCGTCCGTCTTCCCGATGACCTCACAGGTGAGCAGATACGTCTCGCTGCCGTCGAGAAGCTCCTTTGCCAGCCGCAGAATCTCCGTTACCCGAAGGTCCGCCAGGGAGTAGAATATTCTCCGGCCCTCCCGCCTGGTCGTGACATAGGCGCACCACCGCAGGC
This sequence comes from Chloroflexota bacterium, assembly GCA_027624995.1. Lineage (GTDB taxonomy): Bacteria > Chloroflexota > Dehalococcoidia > Lucifugimonadales > CATQGZ01 > CATQGZ01. The sequence continues at coordinate 8,187 of JAQBTI010000060.1, read as the reverse complement.
AACCAAGATGCATGGAGACCGTATTTTGAGGCAGCCGCAGGTGGTCCACTATCTCGCCGACGGACCTCTCTCCCTCCTCCAAGAACTCGAGGATTCGCAGACGTACAGGGTCCCCGAGTCCTTTGAAAAAGCGGGCCGTTACGACATTGAGCGCCTCGACGTTCTCCACACTGGTCGATGTCATATCAGCGTCCTTTGATTCAAGTCTTCTCGATATGTTATTCGGTGCGAACGCGGCGGTCAACCCAGGGCACCGCATCGGCCGCCGGTAGCATCCAAGCTTCGCGCGTGGGAGAATCAGTGGGTGGACCTTGAATCGCCGGGAGGAGACTTGATGACAACGGCTTCCAGACGGCGAGGCTTGGCCGCGTTGACCTTGGCCATTGTGGTAGTAATGGCGATCGCGTCCTGCGGCGGGGACGATGTCGAGCCCACCGCAGTGGCGCGGCTCCCTGTTGCCGACACGCCCGCTTCGACCAGCCCGGTCGAGCTGCAGATCGCACTGGCATCGACCGACATAAGCGTCGGTCGAAACCGCATCGCCTTCGGGCTCATCGACCGACAAACGGGGGCAGTCCGGGACGCTCTGGTCGTGGTGTCGACCTTCTTTCTGACCGATGACGGCCCACAGGGTCCCAAGGAGACGGTCGACGCCGTATTTCGGAAGTGGCCCGTCGGTCAGTCCGGCGTCTTTACGGTCGAGGTCAACTTCGATAGGCCAGGCACATGGGGCCTGGGCGTGGGGGTGACCGGCGCCGACGGCAGGCCGGGGACAGGCTCGGCCGGACTCGATGTCAGGGAAATAGGCGCGACGCCGCCCCTTGACTCACCAGCCCCCCGCAGTAACAGCAAGACCATTGCCGACGTCGAGGATTTCGACCAGATCACTACCGACGTCGATCCGGACCCGGACCTTTACGCCCTGACCATCGCCGAGGCCATCGATTCTGGACTCCCATCTCTGGTGGTCTTCGCCACCCCGGCATACTGCACGACCAGTACCTGCGGGCCTCAACTCGGGGTCGTGAAGGACATCAAGAAGACCTACGGCGACAGCGCGAACTTCGTGCACGTCGAGGTCTGGGACAATCCCCACGAGATCGACGGCGACCTCTCCAGGGGAAAACTCTCGCCGACCCTCGCCGAGTGGGGCCTCGTGACGGAGCCCTGGACCTTCGTACTCGACCGGAACGGACTCGTCGCCGCCAAGTTCGAGGGCTTCGCCACCACCGAGGAGCTCGAGGAAGCCATGGTGGCTGTGCTGCGGTAGACCGATCGGCCGATTACCGAGTCACCATCCGACTGGCTTCAGACGACTGTGCACCTCGCGCTCTGACCGCAACATGTTACGCCGAGCGGAGCGAGGGGTCTAAGGCCGCTGGTGGCTCCACGGACCACTCCGCCACGATGTCCCTCCGTTTCGTACTCGCTACTTCAGCCCGCTACGGTTCCGTGCTGCGCTCGGAAAGACATCGGGCGTGGCCAGCTTCCAGGCCAGGGCCTTTCCAAGAGACCTTCAAAGCCAGCCGCCTCCGTCCTCAGGGTGGTAGAATACGCACACGAGGCTAGCCCAAAAGGCGTTTCGCGGCCCACCGCGTCCTGTCTGGGCTGGCCCTTTCGGCGTGTCCATCGCCGCAATGGGGGAGTAATGAGCCTGAGCAGGCTTGGAGGACTGCTGAAGTCCTCCGCACCGTACGTTGGTCTGAAGCGGAATCTGGAAAAGCGAGGACGAGTATTCGCGAGGGCACAGGTCCTCACCGAGGGCACAGCTTTTCTGCTGGCGACCCTCTGGCGTGACCTGGGCCGTCCCGTGCTGGTGGTCACCCCTCGCCCCGAGGATGCCCGCAGGCTTCACGATCAGGTGGCGACCTGGAGCGACGAAGACAGCTCCATCCTCCACTTCCCCGAGACCGAGACCCTGCCGTTCGAGCGGCTGGTCTCCGATCTGGACACCTCTCAGGACCGGCTGCGAACGCTCTCGGCGCTGATCAGACTCGACGGCCGGTCCCCGATCGTGGTCGCCTCATCGGCGGCGCTCGTGCAGAAGACCCTCACAAGGGAGGCCTTCCTGGAAGGCACCAGGACCCTGCGGGTCGGCGATAAGGTCGACCTTAACGAGCTCCTGAAGGCCTGGAGCCTGCTCGGTTACCAGTTCGAGCCAACGGTGGCTGCACCGGGGTTCGCCAGCAGGCGGGGCGGGATCCTCGACGTCTACCCGATAGACTCGCCGCTCCCGGCAAGAATAGAGCTATGGGGGAACGAGATAGACAGCATCCGCCTATTCGACCCAGCGACGCAGCGCTCAAACGACACCCTGGACTCGATAGAGGTGATACCGGCCCGCGAGAGCCTACCTGGACTCATCGGCAAGGACCGGCTGGACCGGCTGACCTCCGTGATCGACGCTTCCAACTGCACGGACGCCACCCGCGGCCGGATCACCGAAGAGCTTGACCTCCTGCTGGGAGGGCACGAAGTCGAGGACCTAGACTTCTACTCTGGACTGTTCAATCATGGCTCGCTCGTTGACTACCTTCCGCCCGATGCGCTTCTGGTGACGTACAGGCCCGCAGACATTGCACACTCGGCCCTCGAGGTCGAGGAACGTTCCCGCGACCTGCGGCAGACCAAAGAGACTAGAGGAGAGCTCCCGTTCAATTTCCCGTCTTCCCACTTCGCATGGACAAAGGTGGAGGAGCGCCTCAAACAGGTCGAGGCGCATTTGGAGATCACGCCCTGGGGCGCGAGCGACCTGAGTCACGAAGAGACGCACGTGCTGCCCCTATCCTCCCCACCCACGTTCATGGGCAACTTGGACGCCTTTGCCCAGGAGGTCGGAGACCTCGCCGCGGAGGGACACCGAACAGTGACTGCCACGTCCCATCCAAGGCGGGTCAAAGAGATTCTTTCTGACTATGGCCTGCCTAGCGAAGACGAAACGGCCCTAGCGTCCGAGGCGCCATCCGCGGGCTCGGTGACCGTGGTCCAGGTACCGGGCGGGGCCATCTCGGACGGATTCACACTGACGACGGAAGAGGGCAAACTGGTCATCCTCACCGACTCCGAGGTGTTCGGCGTCGCCAAACAGCGCCGCTCCGCCCGTCGCGCGGCACGCCGTCTCGAGGCCCTTCTGTCAGAGCTCGAACCCGGGGACTACGTGGTCCACGTCGAGCACGGAATCGGGCGATTCGTCGGCACGGGCAGTCCGAGCTCGGATAAAACTGGAACCGAATACCTGGTCCTGAACTATGCGCAGGGCGACAAGCTGTACGTGCCGATGGAGCACCTGGACCGCGTAACCCCATACGTCGCGCCGTTGGACCACCCCCCTTCGCTGACTAGGCTCGGCAGCCAGGAGTGGAAAAAGGCCAAGGCACGAGTTGCCCAGTCGACCCGACGGATGGCAGCAGAGCTCCTTTCGATCTACGCCGCGCGGGAGTTGGCGGAGGGCCAGTCCTTTGGACCCGATACGGCGTGGGAGAAGGAGCTTGGGGAGTCTTTCCCCTTCGAGGAGACTGCTGACCAGGCCGCGGCCATCCTCGATGTGAAGGCGGATATGGCGGCGTCAAAGCCGATGGACCGCCTCGTCTGCGGGGACGTGGGCTACGGAAAGACTGAGGTTGCGATTCGCGCGGCCTTCAAGGCGGTCACCGAAGGCAAGCAGGTTGCGATTCTCGTGCCGACCACGGTCCTCGCCCAGCAGCACTACGCAACGTTTTCCCAGCGCCTGAGCGCGTATCCGACCACCATCGAGGTGCTCAGTCGCTTTCGGACCGACTCCGAGCAGCGGGCCGTCGTCGAAGGCCTGGCTGACGGCCGGGTCGACATATGCATCGGCACTCATCGCCTCGTCCAGAGCGACGTCAAGTTCAAGCAACTGGGCCTGGTCGTCATCGACGAAGAGCAGCGATTCGGAGTGGCGCACAAGGAGAGGCTGCGGCAGATGCGGGCCGAGGTCGAGGTCCTCACCCTGACGGCGACACCGATTCCTCGTACGCTTCACCTGTCCCTGGCGGGCGTCCGCGACATGAGCACCATCGACACGGCCCCGGAGGAAAGGCTGCCTGTCAAGACCTACGTCTCAGAGTTCAGCGACGAACTGATAAGGGAGGCACTCTTACGGGAGTTGGACCGCCAGGGGCAGGCCTACTTCTTACACAACCGCGTGTACAACATCGACTACATGGCTGGATACATTCAACGGCTGGTCCCGGAGGCAAGGGTCTCAATAGCCCACGGTCAGATGCCGGAAAACCAACTCGAACAGGCTATGCTCGATTTCGCAGCTGGCAAGACCGATGTCCTGGTGTGCACGACGATCATCGAGTCCGGCCTCGACATACCGAACGTGAACACGCTGATCATGAACCGGTCAGACACGTTCGGACTGGCCCAGCTCTATCAGCTCCGAGGACGCATCGGTCGCAGCTCTCGCAGGGCCTACGCATACTTCTTGATACCCAAGGCCCGGAGCCTGACCGAGGCGGCAGAGAAACGGCTCAAGGCGATGCTGGCGGCGACCGAGCTGGGCGCCGGTTACCGGATCGCAATGAAGGACATGGAGATACGCGGCGCCGGTAACATACTGGGCGGGGAGCAGAGCGGGCACATCCATGCGGTCGGATTCGACCTATACAACCGACTGTTATCCCTCGCGGTGGAGCAGCTTAGGGCGAGAGGCCGGCCGGACGCATCGGAAGACGCCAACGGGACCCCGGCAGATGCCCTCGCTATGGCCATCAACGCTCAGTTCCCTGAGGAAGGCGCAGGCGAAGCGCTCCTGCCACCGCAGCCCGCGTTGATAGACATCGGCATCCCGGCTAGCATACCGCCGGACTATGTGGCAGACCTGCCGTCGCGGTTGGGCGTCTACCAGCGCCTGGTCCAACTGTCCGACCTGGACGATGTAGACCGCCTGGAGGAGGAGCTGCGTGACCGGTTCGGCCCGATGCCTCTCCAGGTACAGAATCTTGCCTACGTGGTCAGGCTGAAGATACGTGCTGGGATGTGCGGAGTCGGGTCGATCACGCGCGCAGAAGATAGGCTGGTCTTGCGCCTCGACGACGAGACCGGCGGCGCGCGCCAGGTGTTGCAGCGACGTCTCGGAAAGGGCGTGGCCGTCGGCAACAACCAGATAAGGCTGGAGCTCAACCAGCTTGGAGAAAACTGGGAAGAGCGGCTGATGGAGACCTTGACCACGCTCGGCGAGTTCCGGCAGCAGCTAGAACGGGGCATAGCGGCGGCGGTCTCTACTTGACCCAGTAGGCGCCAGGGCGGCGTTTTCCTATATCCGGCGTTGCCAGGGATGGAGGACGGGCAACAAGAGATAGTGGGGCTCCGACGCCGGCTCAGGAAGGATATCCCATGACAAGTGAGAGCTCTAGCCTGGACAAGATCGGACAGATCGCCCTGACCATCGACAGCGTCGACGAGGCCCTGCGGTTCTACCGCGACGCCCTAGGAATGAAGCTCATCTTCAGCTTCGAAAGGATGGCGTTCTTCGACTGCGGTTCTGTCAGGCTGATGCTCTCGCTCCCCGAGGCTGACGGCCTGAGAGGCGGCTCTGTCGTCTACTTCACAGTGCCGGACATCACCGAGGCGTTTGCATCACTCAAATCGAACGGTGTGAAATTCAACGGAAAGCCTCACGTCGTCCACGAGGACGCGGAGCACGAGCTGTGGATGACCTTTTTTCACGACCCTTCGGGCAACCAGTTGGCCCTGATGTCTGAGGTGTCCAAAGGATAGCCGACAACGGCGCTGTGCGCTCAGAACGACGCCAGAAGCTCCGGCAGCTCCATGAGGCCCTCGATACGGGGGCAGTCGTCGAACTCGGGCCGCGTGCCGTCGCGGTCCAGCAGCACGGGCTGAATACCGACGGCTCGAGCACCCTCGACGTCCGACGCGACCTGGTCTCCGACGTGAACGGCCTCGTCTGGCCCTACATCGGCCCTGGCCAACGCGGCCCGGAAGATTGGCGGGTGCGGCTTCTCCGCTCCCACATCAAGTGACGTAACCGCAAAATCCAGATATGGGTCAAGTCCCAGGCTCTCGGTCAGTTCGTCTCCGCGCTGGTTCATGTTTGAGATCAGACCAAGAGTTAGCCCTTGAAGCCTGAGAATGTCCATTGCTGCGGCCACGTCATCAAACCGTGCCATCTCGTAGGGCATGCTACGGACCCGCCTCCAGATTTCGAGGGCTTGTTGGGCGTCGACTTCGACGCCCGACCCCTGGAGGATCTTCCGCTCGTACTCGGCGAAGAAGCCGTCGCGATCGGCGGTCCCCAAGATGCGCAGCGGCCGGACCGAATTCTGGCTGGCCATGAGGGCGTCGGCCAGCGCATACCCTGCCAGGATGCCCTCGGGCGTGACCTCGATACCGAAGTCCCGACACGCGGAGGACTGTATCTCATATCTCGACGGGCTAAATCCGGCGAGGGTGCCGTACAGGTCGAAGAAAACGGCCTTTATCATCGTTCCGTTATGATAGCAGCCGGACTGCCAGACCGACCGTACCGGGAGCCGATATGAAAGCCGGAAAGCTGCCACTGGACCTGCTGTCCAAGCTCCTCGACGGGATACCTCAGAACGACCCTCGTGTCGTCGTGGGCCCGAGGGCGGGCGAGGACGCCGCCCTGATCGACTTCGGCGACCGGTACCTCGTGGCCAAGACCGACCCGATTACCTTCGCGACCGACCTCATCGGCTGGTATGTCGTGCAGGTCAACGCTAACGATCTCGCGGTAATGGGCGCTACGCCGAAATGGCTCATGGCGACGCTCCTCCTCCCCGAGGGAACCGATGCCGACCAGGTACAACTGACGTTCAAGCAGCTCGGCGACGCGTGCACGGAGCTCGGCATCACCCTGGTGGGCGGCCACACCGAGATAACCTATGACCTCCCGCGGCCGCTGGCCATCGGCGCGATGCTGGGTGAAGTGGAAAAGGGCCACGAAGTACTGACCTCCGGGGCCATGCCCGGCGACTCGATCGTCTTGACAAAGGGAATCGCCATCGAGGGCTGCTCCATTCTGGCGCGGGAGTCAGCCGAGGACCTCAGGAAGGCCGGCGTGGGGCAGGAACTCATCGACAAAGCTGCAGCTCTCCTATTCTCTCCGGGCATCAGTGTCGTGAAAGACGCCCGCATTGCTTTGGAAGCCGCCGACGTCCATGCGATGCACGACCCAACAGAAGGAGGTCTGGCCACCGGACTCCTGGAGCTGGCGACGGCCGCCCATGTGGGGCTGACGGTCGACCTCGACCGTATACCCGTGCTGCCAGAATGCTCGGCCTTCTGCGAGGCCCTCGGCCTCGACCCGCTCGGCCTCATAGGCTCGGGCGCTCTGCTGGCAACGGTCCCGCCGGAAGACGTGGCCGCTCTCGTCGAAGCTCTTGAGGACGAGGGAATCGCGGTATCCGAGATCGGGCGGGTCACGCCGCCCGAGGACGGGCTCAAACTACGCGTCGGATCAGAGGTCCGAGACCTCCCTGTTTTCGAAAGGGACGAACTCGCCCGCTGGCTCTCAGGCTGAGCCGCCATAAGATCTAAGGCAGCCAGAGCCTCAACACTCCGTCTGCCCTTCCGACTCCGACGGCCAGCCGGCCGTCTCCCGTTTCAACCACCGCGAGGTTGGTGCTGAGCCTTCCTCCTACGTCCACCTTCCAGGCCTCCTCGGCACCGTCGATGGTCCGCCTCACCGCGGCTAGTTCGGTCAGGGTCCGGGTGGGCAGCAGCACCTCCAGACGACCGTCCCCGTCGAAGTCCCCGGCAGCCGCCATATCGAGGTTCCTCGAACCGATCACGTGAGACATATATGCATCCGCCTGGCCCGCTAGGTTCAGCCTGTCGCCATCGAGCCCGAAGAACTCCACTCGTCCTCCGATATGGGGCGTCAGCACGTCCACGACCTCGTACTCTCCACCCGGCCCAAAGGGGCCGGCTGCTACCTGGTGCCTCCACCGCGAGCCCTGTCCGACCGCCGGACCCTGGGCCTTGGTCGTTCCGTCGTCGTTGAATACGGCGAGCCAGGCTCCTTGTGAAGCGTTGCTCAGGGTGACCAGTATCTCGTTGGTACCGTCGCCATCCACGTCAGTCCACATAGGGGACAGGCCTTCAACGACCGGAGGTTACGTCAATAGGTGTGTAAACGACATCAGGCGGCGACCTCCTCAACGATAGCCTCGATGG
>JAQBTI010000059.1 GCA_027624995.1 Chloroflexota bacterium | reverse complement strand
CGAGGAGCGCCGGCTCAAGTCTGTGACACTGGCCCGGAAGGACCCTATTTCTCCGGAGATCGTGTCGTGGCGGTTCGCGGAGGAGGTGCCGAAGGAGGGTGCGTATTTCATGACGTCCGCGGTCTCGGTGGCGACCAACGCGGACCTCAACGAGTCGGGAGAAGACTACGGGGCGTTTATCACGGACCACTATCTTCAGCTCCCGTCAACGCTGCCCGACCGGATCCGTGACCTGGCTGAGGAGCTTACAACGGAAGCCGACACGCCTCTGAATAAGGTCTTGGCGATACAAGACTACCTTCGAGGGACGGACTTTACTTACGCTCAGGACATTGAGGAGCCTCCGATCGAGGCCGACGGCGTCGATTACTTCCTCTTCGAAACCAGGACGGGATACAGTGACTACTTCGCCTCGTCCATGGCGGTGATGCTCCGCGCGGCGGGCGTCCCGAGTCGCATGGCGGCGGGCTACGCCCCAGGGGAGTATGACCCGGACTCCGGACTACGGTTCATCAGGGACTCGGATAGCCACGGATGGGTGCAGGCGTACTTCCCGGGCTACGGATGGATCGACTTCGAGCCTACGCCTGAGTGGCCTTTGCACGAACGCGGTCTGCTGCCCGAGCCAAATACCGAGTTGCCCGCGGGAGGCGCTGCCGGAAGTAGCGGGCTCGATCCACTCGACATCGACGAGCTATTGGGTCTGGACCAGGCGGATGACTTTGCGCGAGACGACTCCTTCCTCGGCCTCCCTACGGTCACGGACTCGAAGCTCAATCCACTGAGGTATCTAGTGCCTTTGGCGATAGTTGTAGTGGCGGCGGCCGTCGTTTGGTTTATTGGTCAGGCTCTTTGGATGGCCAGTTTCGCTCGCACCCCGCAACTGGAGCGGCCCTATGCAAAGATGGGTAGGTTGGGGACTCTGGCGGGCGTACGACGCGGGCGTAACCTCACTCCAATTGAGTATGCGACGACACTAGCCGCGAGCAGTCCGAAGATCGCCGGAGCGGCATTTCTGATCGGGCGTGCTTTCTCCGGGAACCGATATGGCAGTCGAGAGCCGAGCCGTGAGGAAGTGGAGCAATTGGAAGGTGCTTGGAAGAGCATGAGGCTCAGTCTGGCGGGCAAAGCGTTGGGCCGTCTGGTCCCTAGCTTCACGCCGCAGTCACGATGACGACCTGGTACGACATTATCGAGACCCCAATGGGCTGGACGGGCGCCCTGGCCTCAGCTCGGGGGCTCAGACGGACTACACTTCCACAGGCCACGCCTGACGAGTGCCTTGCACTACTTGGGCCGGAAGCGTCTTCGGCCGAACATGCTCCGGGCCGATTCACCCGAGTGAGGGATGACCTGTTGCGACTGTTGGATGGGGAGCCGGTTGAATTTGATGGGCACTATATCGACGTAGGAGACGCGCCGCCTTTCCATAGGGCGGCCTGGCTTGCATGCCGATCGATCCCCGTCGGCGAGACGCGAAGCTACTCTTGGTTGGCCGCGATGGCCGGACGGGCCTCCGGAGCCCGAGCCGCCGGACAATCGATGGCCCGAAACAGGCTGCCACTGGTCATCCCATGCCACAGGGTGATTGCCAGCGATGGCGGTATGGGCGGCTACGGCAGCGGCTCTAGCCAGCTGGGGTTGAAGAGGTGGCTGTTGGATGTGGAAGCGGGGAGAACACCCTCGACCCTTCAGCAGATACTAGCTCTCTCGATGTAGTCCTGAGGAGCTGAGCGACGAGAGGCCCGGGGGCGTCGGTGGCCTGTCTTTTCTACCGCTAGCTGAACCCGGCCTCGCCAGAGTCTTCGCAGCCGCCCGTACGACACACAGATTTGTCTCGTCGATGGAGTGACGGCCTCGGGGAGTTCACGTAGCGCTTCAGCCTAGTCCAGCTTGCGGCCCAACCGCTCCTCCAGCAGCTCTTTGGCGCGTTCGACATCTTGCTCCTGGACCACGATTCGGCACGGGTAGGTGTTGACTCCCAGGAACGATGTCGTGTCTCCCGCGCGTATGTTGGCCGGGACTCCTTCGTCTCTCAGGAGGTCGCGCCACATCTCAGCGACGATCTGGTCCGGCGCTGTCGTGAAGTAGACCCAGGTCACGACGGGGCACTCTCGATCGATGCTGCGCCTGAGGACCCTAGAAGCGAACGGAGTTGTATCTCCAGCTCCGGGGAGGCGTTGACTCTCACGGTGGGCCACTGGAGCGTGACGACCTTGCCCTCAGTCGCGATCTCCAGCCTCACGTCATTCTCGCCCAAGTGCTCCATCAGCAGTCTCAGTACATCGTCTAGAAGAGTCTGGTCCGCCGCCGATTGGCCGGTCTCCTGAATCCTTACGCTGAGGCTGCGACCGCCGTTGGCGGCTTTGCCGTTTCCATGGTCATTCGGACCAGGAGCGGGACCGGTGGACGGACGGAAGGCGTCGGCCGCCACTGAGGCGACGGGTTGCGCACCAAACGAGTGCTGCGCGGGTTGTTCCTGAGAATGCTCGGTGGCTTGGGTCACAGCGTCGCCGGTATCTGACTGCACGTATTCGTTCGCCTCCCTGCAACTTATGCTTAGCTGGTCCCCTCTCGATCGTACCGTGCCAGCAACTTCGACCATTTTGCCTGGTTGCCATAGGCCCTTTGTCGGGGCCTGCTGGTCTTCCCATATGAAGACGTCCAGGTCGCCGTCCATCATGCTCAGGGTGGCCATAGTAAACGGTCTTCCGTTCTGCGTGTACCGGTCGGTGGCCAAAGAGACCTGCCCTCTGACGATGACCTTCTGTTTGGCCATTTCGGGGCCAATGTCCGCAAGGAAGACGACAATGTTCGAGTCCGAATTGACCGCCGCCAACAGACTACTATTGGATAGCGGCACGCCCAAGAGTTCCCGCTCCCAGTGGTGCTTCTGGCGGTCGGGCGTCTTGATGTCTGGAATGGAGATGTCCGCCAGAGGTGTGGGGACAGATTCGCCGAACAGGTCGAACATCGACGTCTGATCGGAGTCCCGCATGGAGGCTTCGCTCTGGGCGAGTCCGACGATTCTATCGACGACCTCGAGGAGCGCTCCGCGGTCGCCGAACTGGTCGAACGTTCCGACCATGATCAGACTCTCAAGGGTTTTCTTGTTGAGGCCGCTGAGGTCTGCCACCCTGCACATCTGCTCGAGGGAGTCGAACGGCCCGTTCTTCTTCCTGGCCTGGGTAAGCTGTTCGACCGCCGCAGTTCCGACGTTCTTTACGGCGGCCATCCCAAACAAGATGCATGGCTTACCGTCGTCGGCCGCGGAGATCGAGAACTCGGCTTCGCCACGATTGATATCCGGCGGGTATACGGGAATGCCGAGCCGCCTGCATACGGCTATCGAGCTCGCGGTCTTGTCAGCGTTGCCGGAGTATGAGTTTAGGAGCGAGACCAAGTACTCGGCCGGGTAGTGGGTCTTGAGGTAGGCTGTCCAGTAGGAGATAAGGCCATAGCTGACGGCGTGCGGCTTGGCGAAAGCGTACCCGGCGAAGGGCTCGATGAGCGCGAACACCCTGCTGGCGAGCTCCTCGCCGTACCCCTGCTTCAGCGCACCCTCGATGAACCTCTGTCGCTCCTTGGCCATGATCTTCGGGATCTTCTTACCCATGGCCTTCCGCACGATGTCGGCCTCGCCCATCGAGTAGCCTGCGAAGGCCTGCACGATCAGTAGTACCTGGTCCTGATACACGATGACGCCGTATGTCTCTTCTAGGATGTCTTTCAGGGCGGGGTGAGGGTAGTCCGGCTCGGCACGGCCGTGCTTTCTTTCGATAAAGGTCTCGATCTGCTCCATAGGGCCGGGCCGGTAGAGGGCGATCATGGCTGAGACGTCGCTCAGGGACGAAGGCTTTAGCTCTTTGATATGCCTCGTCATTCCGGTGCCCTCGAGCTGGAACACGCCGCCCGTATCGCCTCTGGACAGCATCTTGAACGTCTTCGAGTCGTCCAGAGGTATGTCGCGCAGTACGATATCCACGCCGTGCCGCTCAGAAATGAGGTTACGTGCCTTTGCGAGGACCGTGAGGTTGACCAGTCCTAAGAAGTCCATCTTCATGAAGCCGAGGGCGTCCATGGGCTCCATGGAGTACTGTGTCATGCTGACGCTTTCGTCGTCACCTTTGATAGGTTTTTGAAGCGGCACCACGTCGTCTACGGGGTCCTTAGAGATTACGACACCGGCTGCATGGGTGCTGGAGTGGCGGGTAAGCCCTTCGAGGCTGCGCGCCGTGTCTACAAGCTTCTTGATAGACGCGTCTGCCTGGTAAAGCTCGCTTAGCTCCGGGGTCTCTAGCAGCGCCTCGTCAAGTGTGATGTGCAGCTTGAACGGGATGAGTTTCGCAACGCGGTCGACCTCTGCGTAGGGCATGGCCAGGGCTCGCCCGACATCTCTGATGGACGCCCTCGCGCCGAGGGTGCCGAAGGTAATTATCTGTGCTACGTGGTCGCGACCGTACTTGGCGACCACATAATTGATGACCTCCTCCCGACGGTCGTCCTGGAAGTCCATGTCGATGTCTGGCATCTCATTGCGCCCAACGTTGAGGAAGCGCTCGAATATTAGGCGATGTTTCAGTGGGTTGACGTCGGTGACTCCGAGGCAGAACAGGGCCATACTGCCCGCGGCGCTGCCCCGGACGGCGAAGAATATGTCGCGCTCTCTCACGAAACGGGCGATGTCCCACACGACCAAGAAATAATTTGCGTACTGAGTCAGCCTGACGACCTCGAGCTCGTAGGCCAGGCGCTTCTCATCCTCCTCGGTGACGATGCCGAGTCTGCGACTGAGTCCTTCTTGAGCCAGTCGCACTAGGTACTCGTCGGCGGTCACGCCGTCTGGCACGTTGAACTCGGGCATACGCATGGCGGAGAAGTCGAGTTCTACGTTGCAACTCTCCGCAATGGCGAGCGTGTTTGACAGGGCGTCGGGCGTCTCCGCGAAAACGGATCGCATCTCCTCAGGGCTCTTGAGATAGTAAGAGTCCTCCGTCATCCTTAAGCGTCGCTCGTCGTTCACGTTGGTGTTGGTGTGAATGCAGATGAGCACGTCCTGGAGCGGGGCGTGTTCCCTCAGAATGTAATGGGAGTCGTTGGTAGCGACGATGGGTATTTCGAGGTCGCTGTGGAGCTCCATGAGCCCCGAATTTATCGCCGGGAGCTCAGGTACCCCTCCGTGCTGCATGAGCTCCAGGTGATAATCCGGGAAGACATCCCTGTACCAGGCTGCGGTCGTCCGCGCCTCATCCATCCGACCCTGGGCGATCAGGCCCGGTACCTCGCCGCTGGGACATCCCGAAAGGAAGACGAGCCCTTCGCTATGCGCTTCGAGCAACTCTCGGTCGACCCTGGGCTTGTAATAGAAGCCCTCCATATGGGATTTGGTGACCAGCTTGACCAGGTTGGCGTAGCCGGTGTTGTCCTTCGCAATGACGGTCGCATGGTACGGAGTCTTTTCGGAAGGCGAACGACTGTGACGGCTGCCCGGGGCGACGTACATCTCGCACCCGATAATGGGCCTAATGCCGTTGGCCTTCGCCGTTCTGTAAAAATCGATGGCGCCGTACATTCCGCCGTGGTCGGTGATGCCCAGGCTATCCATGCCGAGTTCTTTGGCACGCAGCACCAAGGGCTCTAAACGGCTCAGGCCGTCGAGCATGCTGTATTCGGTATGTACGTGCAGATGCGAGAACAAGTCTAACCTGACTGCTGTCTGCGAAGTTTCCGGTTGGACGCATCTTGCCTCATAGGATGGGCAAGTCTATAGACTGGCTTAGGAGGAATACATCGTGGCCCCAACGCCGAGGCACAGCCGCATTATACCCTGCGCGGGCTTGGGCTAATCAAGGCTCCGGACCTCACTTCGGAGTCTACTTTAGGGAATACCACACCAGACGTGGTCCGGAGTCCGAGAGCATTTCATTCCGAAGACATCCTGGTCTGAATGGAATGTGCGACTCAGGTGATCGTGCTCCGCAGACCTGTTCATCCGGCGGTCAGAAGAGAGGGTGACAACCAAGGTTCGACAAAGCGGTCATCGGTGCGAGCGACTCCATCCAGCCCCCAGGGCGTCCATCTCCGTGCAGAACCATCGGTCCCCCTTAGACTCGTCCACCACTGTGGAGTCATAGAACAGGCCACCGGGGAGGTGATACTGACGTTCGCCGCTGGTGGCATCGACGTTGCCCTTGATCATGGGCGTCGAGTTATTGGAGTACTCACACGCAGCCTGGCCTCCTAGTACGCCGGGTCCTGTCGGGAGAGTGCCGCCGCCGAAGCTTGTCGACGCATCTGGGGTTGGGCCGGCCAAAAGGGGCGGCAGCGTCTTCCAGACGCCCCTCCTGCTGTTTCGGGCATTGTCCTCGGCGATGAGGAACTCCGACTGGTACCGGAATAGTGCGGGAAATTCCGAAACCTTTGCGTGTCCATTAGTGACGATAGTCTTGTTGACCATCTCACCATCGACGTATACATAGCGGAGCAAATTTCCATTCAAGTCGGTCTGGACAACGCCCCTGACCAACTCCACGGTATGCCCCGATACGAGGAATCGGTTGAACTGCAACGCCTCTTCGAGAAGCGACCGGCCGTCCTCGGGGGTGCCCGGGTCCAGGAGGTCGAGCCCAAGGTAACGGACCCGAAAGGGCTTACCATCGATCTCGACGTCGATCGTGATTCCATCGATCACGTCGGTAACCTCGGCGCGCACCGACTCCTGAATGGCTGGCGGGGTGGGTGTGGGGAAGGCGTCTTCGCCAGACGAGTTCGATCCGCAGGCGAAGACAAGGGCGGCCGCAGTGGCCAGAAGGGCGTTTAGGATCAGACCCCTCAAGACTAAGAAGCCTTCTATCGTGGGATCGGTAATGTCTGGTTGACCCTGGCCCTGATCGAGGCCTGGAAGACGCCCAACTCTTCTCCAGCAGTGAAATTGCCGAAGGCGTCTATGGTACCGATGCGGTCGTCGTACAGGCTCCAACGCACCACCAGCCCCGTTAGTAACACGCCATTCTCGTCTCGGCCGGTTACGCGGAAGTGCGCCGTACGGCCGGGTGCCAGCGTAGTCACAGTTGGGCTTATCTCGACCTCCGTTAGTGTTCCTGTGATAGTGACATCTACGGATGCCGTGCGGACCACGATGTCGTCGCCGAGGCTTTGCTCGACGGTCGCGACCAGGGCGGCAGGATAGTGTCCTGGGGCTCCGGTGGCGACAAAGCTACCATTCGCGTTCATTTTGCCCACGTTCGGGATGGCGGCGGCCCAGGAGGTGACCAGCCCCGAGGCCGTTCCTCCGAGGTCATCGACGCCGTGTACCGAGAGGATGGCGCGGTTTCCAGGCGAGACGATGATTGAGGAAGGCAGGGCGCGAACGGCCTCGAGAGGCCGGTCCTCGGTTCCCTTGCGAATCACGACGGAGGCGAAGTCAACGGCGCGCAGGATGCCCTGCTCACCGGGGAGGACCGCCTCGACTCGTACCGCGTCCGTGAAGATACCGGGGGCCTCTCCGGCGACGAAGTCGCCATTGCCATCTATCACGCCGGCCGAGGCTTCGTCGAGGCTCCAGCGGAGCTGCGTGCCGGTCATGATCTCACCAAGTCCGTTCAAGGTGACGGCGCGAAGCTGAAGCTTGTCCCCTGGGTCAACGTGAACGGTTCGTGGGAGCACTTGCACGTCCAAGAAATCGTCGGCCTTGGGCGTACGCAGGACTGCGACGTCGATCGACTTGCTTACCTTTACGCCCTGCCAGACGCCTGTCACGTTCACGACATCCTTGAACGTTCGGGCTTCACCGACCACGGTCAGGTATCCCAGGTCGTTGATTCTCCCGAGTTCTGGGTCTCGTACCTGCCAAGCGAAACTGACACCGGGTAAGACCAGCCCGTCCTCCGTAAATCCGACAGCCCGGAGGCGAAATATCTGGCCTGAGAGGACAGTCGGCTTGTCCGGCAGTATCTCGATACTCGCCAAGTTGGACTCTGGCTTCTCTCCGACGATGGTGACCGCCAAAGTAGTGGTTACGTGCTGGATTCCGCCTGGGGTGTTCTGAACGGCGGTAACCGAAATGGCTCCTTTGTACGTCCCCGGCGAAAGACCGGCGCCGAACTTACCGTCGGGTCCGATGGCGCCGGCTCTGGGGTCGACCACGGACCAGATGAACTCCGCGTCTATGATCGGTCGCCCCTGGCGGTCGTGGGCCTGGGCGGACAGAGTGATGGACTCCTCAGGGTCCAAGACGACGATGCCCGGAGAGATGGTTATGCTGTCCACCTGGGAGGTCGGCTCAGCTTTGAGAGCGGTTATCAGAACGGAGGCCGTTATCTCTTTTGAGACCGTGATGGTGTCTGGTTCCACCGGCTTGGGATCTGTCTGAGAGGCCCCGCTCCCGGAGCAGGCG
Source organism: Chloroflexota bacterium (assembly GCA_027624995.1). Taxonomy (GTDB): domain Bacteria; phylum Chloroflexota; class Dehalococcoidia; order Lucifugimonadales; family CATQGZ01; genus CATQGZ01. The sequence goes on along the minus strand of JAQBTI010000059.1, from coordinate 1,776 downwards.
GCAAGAAGCGTCAGGGCCATCAATGCCGTCAATAGGAGCGCCAGCTTGGGCGGACGATTCACCTGTGCGCGGTGACTCTGCCTAGCCACCGGAAGTCTCCTGGAACGCAACGTCGAGCCATGTGTCCCGCTCTAAGGTGATGTCGAAGCCGACCGTGCCGCTTCCGGTTCTATCGGGGTCATGTGAGCCGTCCTTCAATTCGTACCCATCCGGAACCTTGATCTCGACCGAGACCATGCGCTGTCTGACACCGGGCTGCTTCTGAATCAAGAGACGATAGCTGAGATCGTCGCCGTCCCGCTCCAAGACCGACGGCGGGAGATCGTATACGAGATTGATTTCGGCTCGCTCACCGGCCTCGATAGAGTCGAGACCCGAGAAGACGGTCTTACTATGACTTGAGGATAGTCCGGCCGTATCTTGACCAGGGATCCCGCGCCCGATCTCAACCGACACGCTATGCTCCGGCAACGGCAGTTCGGTGCGACTGAGCAGTTGGGAGCCCTGAGGAAGATACACTCTGAGGAAGTTCCAGTAGCATGCGTTCTTGAGCTGACTGTAGTTGGTCCCTCTGTTCAGCCACTGCGGGTCGCACGCGGGGGAGCCAGGCCCGCTGTGATTGCTGTATTTCAGCGTGAGGCTGCTTCGGGGGCGCTCGATTTTTCTAAGGTCAACAACATAGCTTACGTCGCGTTGAACGTTTCGGTCAACTTTGCTCCAGCCGACGTTGGAGTCTACGACGTAGAGGTAGTCGGTCTCCGGGTGTCGGACGCCGCCGTCCCAGCCGAAGCCGCTCATGACCTGCTGCAGGTCCACATCATCGAAATACACCAGCGTGTCCCGGCGTTCCAACGTTTCCAACAAGCTGGATGCGAGGCGGGTAAGGCTGAGAAGCGACACCGGCTGTTCGAACCTCTCAAGCAGGCCCTGAAGCACTAGGTCCATGAACGCCCGGCCGTGCCGGTCGGTGCCTTCCTCGAGTGCAGGCAGGAGATTCCGCGACGTTATTGGCTCGTCCGCGCCCGGCGGCTCGATTGAGCCAAGCGCCTCGACCAGTTTGAGCAGGGTCCACTGGTTGATGGCTACGACGCCGTCGACGTCTTGTCGACGGCCTATTAGGTACATGTCCTCAGCTGTCCTAGCCGTTGTGGGGAAGTCCGGGTCCCAGGAGACATCTCGCAGAAGCCAAACCCAGGCGTTCATGTGCTGTTCGAGTCCAGGTGGGGCAACCGGGTAGAGTTCCAGCCGTTCCCAATCATCGACGGCCACCGCGTCTTGATACACGATGTCCTGGAGTTGGCCGTTCTCGAAGACGACCAGCCAGACCGACGAGACGAAGCCGCCGGTGGCCCTGAGTTCATCGGCGGATTGGCCGAGCACGAGGTACCTCCGAGTTCCGTCGGCTCCCAGCATCGGGCCGGCCATTGGAGCGATGGCACCTACTAGCTTAAGGCCGGTCTCAAGCTCTTCGACCAGGTCTGTGAGGTCAGACAGATTAGCCGAAAACGTCGACGCGTCGCCTCCGACCGCATCCGAGAGCGCCTGTCTGGCGAGTTCGACTTTGGAGAGGGACTCCGAGATCTCATCCTGATGGTCTGCGAAGGCGCCGAGGAGTTCGACCAGCGAATAGTCGTCGTCCAGCAGGCCGCTAGCAGGCACACCGCCGGAGCTACCAGGCCAGTCGATAATATCCAGGACTTGAGCGAGGAGTGCCGAGACCTCGTGCCCAAGGTCCGAGGCGGCCAGCATCTTCGATTCGAGGCCAGTCAAGAGCTC
>JAQBTI010000058.1 GCA_027624995.1 Chloroflexota bacterium | reverse complement strand
GGTACGTCGCTATCTGTATAGGTGGGGGCGCGGCTTTGGGCCTTTGGATTGACGACAAACTAGACCTCAATCCGGTCTTCACACTTCTGGGGTTAGGTCTGGGAATCGCACTGGCAATTATCGGGATGTTCCGAATGTTAATGGCAGTCTTATCGGACACCTCAAACCCAGGCAACGACCGGGAGGCGTAGTGTCCAAGCTCTTCCGGAGCCCCAAGGCTCTGACCATCCTGATTCTCGTTCTTGGCACCTTCGTACTGAGCATAGCTGGCGGCGCACTGGGCAACGAGTTCGGCGGCGGTTTTCTCGGGTCGCCGATAGCCCACATTCAGCTTCCCGCGGAGCCAGTCCTCGAGGATGAGCTCTTCCCCGGCTTCGAGCTGACGAACACGATGGTGACGACATGGATCACCGTACTGGCGATCATCGTCTTGGCGTTTTTGGCCACGCGACGCATGACCGAGGTCCCGACCGGCCTTCAGAACGTCTTTGAGGCCTTGATCGAGTTCTTCTCCGACCTGGCCACCAGCATCGCTGGGCCGGAAAGAGGACGCCGATTTCTCCCGCTCGCTTTGACCATCTTCCTCTTTATCGTGACGGCCAACTGGCTTGGCATACTTCCGGGTTTTGGCACCATCGGCAGGATCGAGACGCCTGAAGACGTCATTCACCACGCTGAAGAAAAAGCCGGCGCCGAGATCGACCTCACGGGGGTCCACCTACAGATATTCGACGGGAAGGGCTTCCTAGCGCTCGCTCTGCCGGGCTCGATGGATGAGACGATCACGGCCGCCGAGTTCGAGGAGCACGGGGTCGGGGACGGCAAGCAGGCCGGCTTGCTGGTGCCGTTTCTGAGAAGCGCCAACACCGACGTCAACACTACTCTGGCCATCGCCATAGTTGCGATGTTCGCAGTCCACTTCTGGGCGTTTGCCACATTGGGGTTCGGGCACATCGGGAAGTTCTTGGATTTCAAGGGCGGTCCAATCGCTCTCTTCGTCGGCATCTTGGAGGCTGTCAGCGAGGTTGCGCGGCTGATAAGCTTCACTTTCCGTCTCTTCGGAAATATCTTCGCCGGTGAGGTCCTCCTGATCGCGATGGCGTTCCTGCTGCCTCTGATCGGAATCATCCCGTTCCTGGGGCTGGAGCTGTTCGTCGGCCTGATCCAGGCCTTCATCTTCTCCCTGCTGACTCTGGTGTTCGCTTCTCTGGCAACCGCCACGCACGAGACCAATCATTGAGGCCCGCGTTTTCACGCGGGACCTAGGGCAACAACTCACGGAAGGAGACACGGATGATTACAGGAGACATAGCAGACATCGCAGCGGGGCTGGCCATCGGGCTGGGGTCCCTGGGCCCAGGGCTGGGTATCGGGCTTCTCGCGTACAAGGCAATGGAGGCCCTAGGCCGCAATCCCGAGGCCGCCGGCCCTATCCAGCAGAACATGATCCTGGCGATAGCGTTCGCCGAAGCCATTGCCATCTACGCTCTGGTCGTTGCGATCATAATCAAGTTCGCCTAGGCTGGCGAAGGCGCTTGCCTCGGGCACGAGGTAGGTTGGCAGGGATGAGGCTGGGTCCCACGCCTCCAGACTCTTCGCTTCGCTCAGAGCGGCAAAATGCTCTGGCTAAGACCGTGGCGGCTGAGCGTCCAACCGGACGGATTCGGGAAATGGTGGTTGAAGGTCATGTTTGAAGCACTGGGAATCAATGTTGCAGGGCTGGTCACACAACTGGTCAGCTTCGTCATTCTCTTCGCGGTGCTCTACAAGCTGCTGTTCAAACCGATACTACGGCTCATGGACCAGCGGTCAGAGCGGATCCGCGAAAGCCTCGAGACGGCGGAGCGCGTTAAGGTGGAGTCTGCGCGTTCTCATGAAGAGATGCAGAAGCAGATCGAAGCCGCGCGCGCAGAGGGACAGCAGCTAATTACGCAGGCGAGACAGGTGGCCGACCGGTTCAGGGAGGAGGAGGTGACCAAGGCCCGCGCGGAGATCGAGGCCGAGAGGGCCCGTGCCGAAGTGAACATCCAGCGCGAGCGAGATGCCTCTATCGAGGGGCTCCGGAGGGAGTTCGCCAGCCTTGCGATCACGGCGGCCGAGCGCGTCGTGAAGAGGTCCCTAAACGAAGAAGCGCACCGAGAGCTGATCTCAGAGGTCCTAGACGAGGGCTCTCGACTCAAAGAAGGGTAAGTACACCGAAGATCGATAATGCCAAGTAAGGCCTCCGCAAAACGATACGCACAGGCTGTCTTCGAGATAGCGCTGGAGAGCGATGAGCTCGACGGCTGGCTCGAAGACCTGGCAGGCCTGGTACGCGAGATGGGAAGCCAGGAGTTCGCCGACTTCGTCGATGCTCCCCAGGTCTCGATCGAACGCAAGACTGACCTAGTGAGAGGCGCTCTGGGAGACGCCATTGGCCCGATGGCAGTCAACCTGTTGCTGGTTCTAGCGTCCCGCGGAATCGCCTCTCTGCTGCCCAATGTCGCGGAGGAGTACCAGCAGTTTGTGGACTCACATAGAGGAGTCGAGCGGGCCGAGGTTGTAACGGCCGTTCAGCTCGACCAGAAGCAACTGGACGAGATATCGAGTTTGCTCAGAGGGATCGCCGGCAAGGACGTGACGGTAACGGACAGCGTCGAGCCGGAGATCCTGGGGGGGCTGATAGCCCGAATAGGCGACCGAGTGATCGACGGCAGCACCAGGACAAGGCTCCAACAGATGCGAAAGAGCCTGGCATAGACAAGCAGTAACGACGGCAGGAGAAAAACCTCAGCCGGCAAGGATGTAGAGATGACAGTACGCGGACAGGACATAGCTTCTGTGATAAAGCGCCAGATCCAGGATTTCGGCGCAGAGTTGACCATGGTGGGCTCCGGCGTCGTGGTGGAGGCAGGAGATGGGATCGCGCGCATCCACGGCCTATCTGGCGTCGCCTATGGCGAGCTGCTCGAGTTCGAGAGCGGCGTCATGGGCATGGCTCTGAACCTGGAGGAGGATGGCGTAGGGGCTGTCATTCTGGGCGACCCAAGGTCGGTCATGGAGGGCAACGAGGTCCGAAGCACCGGACGCATAGTCGAGGTGCCGGTGGGCGAAGCCCTAATCGGCCGCGTCGTGGACTCCCTCGGACAGCCGCTGGACGGCAAAGGACCGGTACAGACCAGTGAGTTCAGGCCTGTAGAGGTGATCGCACCGAACGTCTCCATCCGCAAAGCAGTCGATACGCCTGTACAGACAGGCATCAAGGCCATCGACGCCATGATCCCCGTCGGGCGTGGCCAGCGAGAGCTGATCATCGGCGACCGTTCCACCGGTAAGTCGATGATCGCGATTGATGCGATCATCAACCAGCGGGGCGGCAATCTGACCTGCATCTACGTCGCTATCGGACAGAAGGCAGGCAAGGTGGCCCAATCCGTCGCGATCCTTGAAGAGCACGGGGCCATGGAGCACACCATTGTGGTGGCGGGTACCGCCGCGGACACTGCGGCGATCCAGTACCTCGCCCCCTATGCCGGGTGCGCGATGGGCGAGTACTTCATGCTCCAGGGTAAGGACGCCCTGATCGTTTACGACGACCTCACGAAACACGCCTGGGCGTACCGGCAAATGTCCCTCCTGCTTCGTCGCCCTCCAGGCCGCGAGGCATACCCCGGGGACGTGTTCTACCTGCATAGCCGGCTGTTGGAGAGGGCGGCCAAGCTGGACGATGCCCACGGTGGAGGTTCGATGACGGCGCTGCCGATAATCGAGACCCAGGCGGGCGACGTCTCGGCCTACGTACCAACCAACGTCATCTCGATCACGGATGGGCAGATATATCTGGAGCCTGAGCTTTTCTACTCGGGCATACGGCCTGCCGTCAACGCGGGGTTGTCTGTGTCCCGAGTAGGCGGCGCGGCCCAGACCAAGGCTATCCGGACGGTAGCGGGGACCCTCCGTCTCGACCTCGCTCAGTACCGGGAGCTTGTCACCTTCGCACAGTTCGGAACAGACGACTTGGACTCGGCGACGAGGGCACAGCTCGAACGCGGCCAGCGGGCCACCGAGGTCCTCAAACAGGGCCAGAACCAGCCTCTCTCCATGGCGCAACAGACTTCGATCCTGTTCGCACTGGTCAACGGCTACCTGGACGACGTCGAGCTGCCGAAGATAGGCCCCTTCGAGAAGGCATTCCATGACTTCATGGGCTCCAACCATCCGGAGGTCCTCGACGGTGTCACTGAAGCAAAGGCAATTACCGAAGAGCTAAACGGGCTACTGAAGGCGGCGGTCGAAGAGTTCAAGGCAAGCGTGCCCTATTAGAGTTCCTCCTAGCCGTCTGATCGTGCTGAATAGCAAAGTAATATGCCGAGCGTAAGACAGATACGGCGCCGCATCCGCAGCGTCCAGAACACCGCCAAGATCACGAAGGCAATGTCTATGATCGCGGCGTCTAAGATGCGCCGCGCCCAAGAGGCCGCTATCAGCGGCAGGCCCTACGCCGATCATATGCGGAGCCTCCTGGCCGACCTGGCGGCCCAGCCTCACGACGAGGAACAGATACATTCACTGCTCACGCAGCGCGAGGTCAAGAACGTCGAGATCGTTCATATCACACCCGACCGCGGTCTGACGGGCGGGCTAAACTCGAACGTCAACCGGGCTGGGAGCCAGTTCGTGCTGGAGCAGAAGGCCAAAGTGACCGTCGTCGCCGCCGGCAAGAAAGGTGGCGACTTCATGGTCAGGTATGGGGCCGACGTCAAGGCCGTCTTCACGGGTATCGGGGACCGCCCGACACTCTTGGACACTACGCCCATTGCTCGGATAGTGATCGACGACTACATGCAGGAGAAGGTGGACGCGGTCTACGTAGTCTACGCGGACTTCGTCAGCACGACGGTCCAGCGGCCCGTGGTGCAGCCTTTGCTACCGGTGGCCCCCGCGGAGCTACCCCCTCAACACGCTTTCGGCTACATTTACGAGCCCGACGCTGCCACGGTACTCTCAGCCCTGCTTCCCAGGTTCGTCGAGATGCAGCTTTATCACTTTATGCTGGAGAACGTGGCCAGCGAGCAGTCGGCCCGCATGGTCGCGATGCGCAGCGCCACCGACAATGCAAACGAGATGTCGGACGACCTCACGCTACTAATGAACAAGATTCGACAAGAGAACATTACGCGAGAACTTTTGGACATTGTTGGCGGCGCCGCCGCGGTGGGCGGCTAGTCCTGCAAGGGGTCACCAAGCAAGCTTCATAAACTCCTCGGGGGAGAAACAATGGCAAACGGAAAAGTAACGCAGGTAATCGGCACCGTGGTCGATGTGCAGTTCCCACCGGACGAGATGCCGATGGTCTACAACGCGCTGGAGACAAAGATCGGCGGCGACAAGCTGGTTCTCGAGGTCCAGCAGCACACCGGAAACAACTGGGTCAGATGCCTGGCGCTGGGCCCGACAGAAGGACTCGTGCGAGGGGTCGAAGTCGTCGACACGGGCGCCCCGATCTCGGTCCCGGTCGGCGAGCAGACCCTCGGCCGCCTCTTCAACGTTCTCGGCGAGACATTGGACAACCTGGAAGAGATCGATTCGGAAGAGAGGTGGCCCATCCACCGCAAGCCCCCTAGCTTCGAGGACCAGTCAACGACCGTCGACATCCTAGAGACCGGACTGAAGGTCATGGACCTGATCACCCCGTTTACCAAGGGCGGCAAGGTCGGGGCTTACGGTGGAGCCGGTGTAGGCAAGACCGTAATCATCCAGGAGCTGATCCGCAACATCGGCACGGTCCACCAGGGCGTGTCCGTGTTCGCGGGCGTCGGCGAACGCTCCCGCGAGGGAAACGACCTGTGGCACGAGATGCAGGAGTCCGGCGTCCTCAAGAACACAGTGCTCGTCTTCGGACAGATGAACGAGCCCCCCGGAGTACGGGCTCGAGTCGGGCTTACAGGGCTGACCATGGCGGAGTATTTCAAGGAGGTCCGCAATCAGGACGTACTGATGTTCATCGACAACATCTACCGGTACATCCTGGCCGGCATGGAGGTCTCGGCACTGCTTGGGCGGATGCCGTCGGCGGTCGGATACCAGCCTACTCTGGGCACAGAGATGGGAGACCTACAGGAGCGCATCACGTCCACCAAGGACGGCTCTATTACCTCGTTCCAGGCCATCTACGTACCGGCCGACGACTATACGGACCCCGGCATCGTCACGACGTTTGGCCACTTGGACGCTGTCGTCGCACTTGAGCGCTCGATCGCGGAGCAAGGCCTCTATCCCGCCGTAGACCCGTTGGCCTCTCTCTCGCGCATCCTCGAACCCTCGATCGTCGGGCAGGAGCACTACGATGTCGCCCGGAACGTACAGCAGGTACTACAGCGCTACCGCGACCTTCAGGACATCATCGCGATCCTGGGTATTGAGGAGCTTTCGGACGACGACCGGCAAGTAGTCGGCCGGGCCCGTAAGATACAACGCTTCCTGTCGCAGCCGATGTTCGTAGCGGAGGCCTTCACAGGTCAGGAGGGACGTTACGTCCCGATCAAGGACACGGTTCGCGGCTTCAAAGAGATACTTGAAGGTAAACACGACAGCCTGCCGGAGCAGGCCTTCTACATGGTCGGCCCCATTGAGGAGGCCGTCGAGAAGGCAGAGAAGATGAAGGCCGGGGCTTAGGCGGCACTCTCCATGGCTACCATGCAGTTGGACATAGTCACCGCCGAGCGGCTCGTTTCGTCCGAGGAAGTTGAGCTTCTCGTCGTCCCCGGCATCAACGGAGAGCTAGGCATCCTCCCCCGCCACGCCCCGCTGTTGACGGCGCTCGCGCCCGGCGAGATCAGGGTGGTCAAAAACGGCGAGGAGAGCTTCGTCGCGATCAGCGGTGGCTTCATGGAGGTCATCGGCAACAAGGTCACGATTCTCGCGGACACCGCAGAGCGGGCCGACGAGATAGATGCGGAGAGGGCCGAAGAGGCGTTGGCCCGCGCCCAGGAGCAACTTGACACGAGGTCAGCCGACATCGACCTCGGGCGCGCGATGGCCTCCATCAGGAAGTCTCAGGCCCGTCTAAAGGTAGCCCGTCGCCGCCGTCCTCGGAGGGAGCCAGGGGCACCTCGATCCGGCTAGTGCTATACCCCGGCACTCGTCCCTACGCAGGCGTGGTCTGAAGCGATTCCCGAAGGTAGAACGTCATCGACTGAAGGGACAGGACTGGGTCGATGTTGCGGATTACCGTCCCTTCGGGCACCTTTGGCGCAACCGGCGCATAGTTGAGGATACCCCGCACGCCGTTCGCGACGAGGTGCTCAATTACACGCTGTGCTTGAGTGGCCGGGACAGCCACAATGCCTATCGAGATGCCCAGACTTTCCACTGTGCTAGGCAGTTCGCTCATCGACCGAACGAGAATATCTCCGACCTTCGTGCCCACCTGCTCTTCGTCGTGATCGAATGCTGCCACGATGTTAAAGGCCTCAGGCGCGAATCCCGGATAGTTGATGATAGCCCGTCCCAGTCTCCCAACACCGACGAGGCAGGCACGCCACTCGATATCTAGCGCCAAGATGCGTCTGAGTTCCTGCAACAGGAAGCGGACGTTGTATCCCCTGCCCTGCTTGCCGAATCTGCCGAAATAGCTCAGGTCCTTACGGATCTGGGCCGGAGTCATAAGGAGCCTGCTGCCGAGCTGCTGGGAGCTAACGACCTCCAAGCCTTCGGTCAGCATTGTTGTCAACGCTCTGACGTAGAGTGGTAGTCTGACGACCACAACCTCTGGGACCTCGGGACCCCGCATACGATTCCTCGGCCTGGGCGCGGAAAACGCGGACCACCGGGAGGCCCGCACAGTCGCTCAACGATCGATTGAGGCGTGGCTATTCTAGCCACCACTGATTCGACCGTCAACAACTTGTGAACTTTTGCACGACCTGCAAGATTTCTTGACAGCCACACTTGTGCGGTGCTAGAATTCGCAATCCGTCGGCGCGGGCACCGGTAGGCTTGAGGAACACGAACTTTACGCCCCAGACGTTTGCCGTCGACCCTTGGATTTCCCGGACCGCAGGGTCCTACAGGTCGCAATCTCGTCACAGGTCTGGGTGCACGAAATGACCGACAACAAGGTCGAACTCAAGAAGGGCCTGCGGGACGTCTACATCGACAAGAGCGAGTCGAGCTTTATCGACGGCAAAGCCGGGAAGCTCCTCTACCGCGGCTATAACATCGACGACCTGGCAGAGCAATCCTCCTTCGAAGAGACCGGCTACCTCGTAATCCACGGCTCCCTGCCAACCTCCGAAGAACTGTCGGTATTTGACGCCGACCTGAAGGTGAGTCGCGCCATACCGGAGGGCGTCCTAGAGATTATCAGACAGACCAAGAACGCCCATCCGATGGACGTCCTGCGGACGGCAGTTTCCGCCCTCGCCGCATTCGACCCTGACACGGGTGACGACTCCGTGGAGGCTACGATCCGGAAAGGCGTTCGAATTACGGCGCAAGCCCCGACCGTGGTCGCTGCGCACGCGCGCATTCGCGAGGGCAAGGACGTAGTCGCACCCGATCGCGACCTGAGTCACGCGGGCAACTTTCTGTACATGCTGTTCGGCGAGCGTCCCGATCCCGAGGACGTGGACCTCATCGACCGAGACTTTGTGCTCCACGCCGAACACGGCCTCAATGCATCGGCGTTCACCGCCCGTGTCGCCGCCTCCACCCGTGCAGACCTCCACGCGGCAATCACAGCCGGCGTCGCCGCCCTCAAGGGTCCGATCCACGGAGGCGCGGCCGAGGGCGTCATGAAGATGGCCGCGGAGATAGGCAGCGAAGACAACGTCGAGAGCTACGTCAAAGACTTACGTCGCAACGGCAAGCCCGTAATGGGCTTCGGCCATCCTGTCTACAAGGCGATAGATCCGAGGTCCGTCCACCTGCGAGAGGGTGCTCGACTGCTCAGTGAGCGGAAAGGCCGACCGCAGTGGTTCGCGGTTCTCGAAGCCCTGATCAAGGTGATGGAGCCATATGCAAGGAAGGGTGTCCATCCCAACGTCGACTTCTGGTCAGGCGCCGTCTACTCCCTGCTGGAGATTCCCGACGATCTGTTCATCTCCATTTTCGCCATTGGACGCATCCCAGGGTGGACGTCACAGGTGTTGGAGCAATACGCGGCCAACTATCTTATCCGTCCAAGACTACTCTACATCGGCCCGATGGACGCCAAGTACGTTCCCATCGAGCAGCGAGCCTAGATTGCTCAATAACGCGGAGGAGGAGACAGCCGTGATCGAACAGGAGCCGCTTTCGGATTGCGAACACCATTGGGTCATCGAGAGCCCTAACGGGCCCACCAGTACCGGTGTATGTAAGGTCTGTGGAGACAGGTCTGAGTTCAGGAATTCGATTCCCGGGTCTGGCTGGGACCGCGATGGCTCTCAGAAGAAGCGCGGACGGCAGCCAGGCGCTCGATCGAGTGCGTGATAAACTAGCCCACCGCGCGCGGATCAGGAACTGAGATCAGAGGGGGCCCTTCCGTGGAAGGGCCCCTTCTCTTTTTGACCTTCAGTATCGTGCGAATGGAAACCTCACCGGAAGCCCAGATCAGGTCCCGCATCGCAGCCGAAGGCCAGATCACCTTCGCCGAGTTCATGCAGGTGGCCCTCTACCACCCTCACGGCGGGTTCTACTCCAGCGGCGGTGGAGTCGGGCCCGACTATTTCACCAGCCCAGCCGCACACCCTGCCTTCGCCGCTGTAATTGCCATGCAACTACGCTCGATGTGGGAGGCCTTCGGCCAGCACTCCACGTTCTACGTCATCGAGCCGGGCGCGAGCAACGGGCTGCTTGCCGCAGACGTTCAAACCGCCGCGTCCAGCGACTTCGCAGACGCGCTCAGATATATTGCAGTTGACCGGACCAAGCCCAGCAGCCTCGATCGCGGAGTGGAGAGAGTCACGGCTAACGGCCTCCCTTTCCGGAGCGCCGTCGGATGCATCATCTCCAACGAGCTTTTCGACGCATTCCCGGTGCACCGATTCCGGATTAGCCATGGGAAGATCGAGGAGATCTTCGTAACGACCGACGCAAATGGGGCACTGATAGACGCTCCGGGGGAGCCATCGACCCCACTCATCGAAAAACGCGTCCGCCGCCTCGGCGTAGACCTCCCCGACGGATACGAGGGTGAGGTCTGCGTGGCCATTGAGCCCTGGATGGCACAGGCGGCCGAATTGCTGGAGAGGGGTTTTGTCCTCACTATTGACTACGGCTACGATGGCATAGAGCGGCTTCGCCGGGATAGATCCGCCGGAACTCTCCAGACCTATCGCCGCCACACGCAAGGGACGGACCTGTACGGGCGTATCGGACGGCAGGACATCACGGCCGACGTCGATTTCGGACACCTTGAGGACGCGGGCGACGCAGCGGGCCTCCGGACCGTGGGTCGGGTGGACCAGTCGGAGTTTCTCAGACGAAATGGCTTCGACTATATGCTCGACAGGCTGCGGCGGATGGACCTGGGTGAGCGTGAGCGGCAGGCCAATCGTTTGGGGATGCTGGAGTTGGTCAAGTCTCCCGGCCTTGGAAACTTCAAGGTACTGGTCCAAGAGAAGAACACCGGTGTATCAGACCTGGCGGAACTCTTCTCTGAACCGTCGGCGCTGGAAACAA
>JAQBTI010000057.1 GCA_027624995.1 Chloroflexota bacterium | reverse complement strand
ACTCTCGAAGGCGGCGTCGGCCAGGCGACCGAGCTTTCCGACAACGCCCGGGTAATTCTCGAAAAGCGCTATCTGAGGAAGGACGACGACGGCAACTTCATCGAGACGCCGGAAGGGCTTTTCAGAAGGGTCTCCAGCGCGGTGGCGGACGGCGAGCAAGAAGACGTTCGGGAGCTATGGGGTAACCGTTTTTACGACCTCATCTCCTCGCTGAAGTTCCTCCCCAACTCGCCGACGCTGGTGAACGCCGGAACGGGCCGTGGATGCCTCTCGGCCTGCTTCGTGGTCTCGCCATCCGACGACATGGAGTCGATCATGCAGGTCGCCCACGACGCGGCCATGATCGAGAAGTGGGGAGGCGGAATCGGCTTCGGCTTCTCCAAGCTCCGGCCCAAGAGCGACCAGATTCAGACCACCCACGGCCAGGCGTGCGGCCCCATCGCCGTGATGAAGCTCTACTCCGCCGTGGGCGCCACACTCACCCAGGGGGCCTTCCGGCTGGGCGCGCACATGGGGCAGCTAAGGGACAGCCACCCGGACATCCGGGAGTTCATCCACTGCAAAGATGGCGACGACTCCCTCCAGAACTTCAACATCTCGGTCCAGATAACCGACGCCTTCATGAGGGCGGTCGACCAGGACGCCCAGTGGGAGCTGCTTAGCCCCCGCGACACCGGAGACGGGCCATCCAACGACGTCGTTGGTACCGTCCGCGCCCGAGATCTGTGGAAGGAGATCACCGAGTCGGCCTGGAAGACGGGGGACCCGGGCGTCGTCTTCATGGACCGCGTCTGGGAGACCGCGCCGAACCCTCAGCTTGGCCTCATAGAGACCTCCAACCCCTGCGGCGAGGAGTTCCTGGAAGACTACGGCAACTGCTGTCTGGGCTCCATCGACCTGTATAAGCACGTCGGCAACGGTGGCTTCGACTGGGTCGAGCTCGAACAGACGGTTCGCACCGCCGTCCGGTTCCTGGACGACGTGATCGAAGTAAACACCTTCCCGTTGCAGAAGCTTCGTGACGTGAACCTGGCGACCAGGCGTATAGGCCTCGGCGTTATGGGCTGGGCGGATGCACTGGTCAGGCTAGGCATCCCCTATGACACGGACGAAGCCCTGGAACTCACCGACAAGGTCGCCGGATTCATAAAAGACACCGCCTGGGACGAGTCGGCCAGTCTCGCCGTGGAGCGCGGCCCCTTCCCGGAGTACGAGAACTCGGCTCTGAAGGAGCGAGGGCTTCCGCCGGTCCGCAACTCCAGCGTCGTCACCATCGCCCCCACGGGGACGATCAGCAGGCTCGCCGGCTGCTCCAGTGGCATCGAGCCTCATTTTGCCATCGCTTGGTGGTCTAACGTCCTGTGGGACGAGCAGGGTGCTGCCAGTTCGCGACTCCTGGACGCGCCCGTATCGGTCTGGGAGGCGCTAAAAGGTCCGCTCGGCGACGACGATAGCGTTCGAGAGCTACTGTCCCAGCTTGCAGACAACAGCGAGAATGCCGAGCGCATAATGGAAGAGAACGGCCTCGATGCGGCCAGCTTCCGCGCGTCTATGGCCATCAGTCCCGAGGCCCACGTCAGGATGCAGGCCGCGTGGCAGAAGCACGTGACCAACTCCGTCTCCAAGACCATCAACCTGCCCAACAGCGCCACGGTTGAAGAGGTCGCCGATGCCTACAAGCTGGCCTGGGAGATCGGATGCAAGGCGGTAACGGTCTACCGCGACGGCTCCAAGTCGATGCAGGTGCTCGAGACCGGCAAGACGGCCAAGGACGAGGACAAAGAGGCTGACTTCCTGGTGCCGCGTCAGAGGCCAGCGTCCGTCCGAGGCGTGACGGAACGCGTCCGGACCGGACATGGCAACATGTTCGTCACCATCAACTTCGACGAGGACGGTCGCCCGTTCGAGGTGTTCACGACCCACGGGAAGGCGGGTGGCTGCGACGCCGCCCACCTGGACGGCATATCGCGGCTGATATCGATGGCCCTGCGGTCCAACATCGACCCGAACCAGGTCGTGGAACACCTGCAGGGGATCACATGTTGCCCGGTCTGGGACGGCGGCACCCTGGTCCGTTCGGCTGAGGACGCCGTGGCCCTGGTGCTCAAGAAGCATCTGACCGAGGACGAGCCCGGCACTGGCGGCCAGCACGATATCACCGCTGGCAGTAGCACTGCGCAGCTCGAGATGTTCAGTTCGGAAGGCAAGGGCAAGAACGGCAACGGCCACCGTCGCCCCATCGGGGCCAGATGCCCGAAGTGCAGCGGCTCGGTGATTCATCAGGAGGGCTGCCTTACCTGCATCGATTGCGGGTACACGAAATGTGAGTAGCCTGTAAACAAAAACTTCGTTTGTAAACAGACCCGTCTCCTCCTCCAGCGGGTCCTGCCCCCTTGAGGGGACTCGAGCAATCGAGTCCCCTCGTCTTTTGCCCTCCGAGTCCGTATAATGGCGCTTAGGGCGTGGCCGCTCTGGGAGTCAACGAGCGTGCGGACGGCCTTTATCACTAAACACTCCGGCGGGCATATGAACGATAGACCGTTTGTGGCAATCACGATGGGCGACCCGGCCGGAATTGGGCCCGAGGTCACCGCCAAGGCCCTTCTCGACGAACAGATATACGCTGGATGCCGCCCATTCGTGGTCGGCAACGTCTCGGCCATCGACGCCGCTCTTCGGATGGCCGGCAAGGATGTGCCTACGAGGTTCGCACGCGACCTTTCGGAGGTCGTGGGTGATCCCGGTGCGATCGACGTACTCGATATAGAAAACCTCGACTTCACGGCTATCGAGTACGGCAAGGTCGCCGCGGTTGCCGGCAAGGCCTCGGTCGAGTGGATACTCAAGGCAGGCGAACTTGCGGCGGCCGGACAGGTCCAGGCCGTGGTGACCGCTCCCATCAACAAGGCGGCGTGCAGCCTCGCGGGCTATTCCGACATCGGCCACATGGAGATATTCCAGAGCCAGACCGGCGCTACGCAGGTCGCTACGATGCTGATGGCGCGCCAGCTAAGAGTGGTCCATCTGACCACCCACAAGTCCATACGTAACGTCGCCGACTTCGTGACCAGAGAGAACGTACTGGCGAAGATAGTGCTGACCGACGAGAGCTTCAAGACTTGGGGCTTCGAGCGGCCCAGGATAGGGGTTGCGGCCCTGAATCCGCATGCCAGCGACGGCGGCCTACTGGGCGACGAGGAAGAGCTTCACATAACTCCGGCCGTCGAGGACGCGAGATCGAGGGGGATCGACGCGATTGGCCCCGTCCCGGCGGACACCATCTTCAATCAGGCCATCGACGGTAAATTCGACGCCGTCCTCGCCATGTATCACGACCAGGGACACATCCCCATCAAGGTCCACGACTGGGCGAAGAGTGTCAGCGTGAACCTGGGGCTTCCGTTCATACGGACCTCCGTAGACCACGGGACGGCGTTCGACATAGCTGGCAAGGGCATCGCCGATCACGTGAGCATGCAGGAGGCCATTAAGACCGCAGTATCCCTGGTGGCAGAAGGACGGCTCCCTTAGTCTGGATATATCAGACCAGCATGAATGGAACATCACTTGGTAATACTTGGGGACATAACACGATGCGCATTTCTTTCGTAGGCGGCGGCGCAATGGCCGAGGCCATGATCTCAGGGGTCATCGGCGCCGGCGTCGCTTCACCCGATGAAATCAAGGTCGGGGAGCCGATGGAGGGACGCCGGGAGCACCTGAAGCAGAAGTACGGCGTCCAACCCCTCGCCGGCAACTCCGAAGTCGTGGACGGCGCGGATGTCGTCGTTCTGGCTGTCAAGCCTCAGCAGGCGTCGACCGCTATAACCGAACTCGGGGCCGCTCTTGGTCCTGAACAGACCGTCCTGTCGATCGTCGGCGGTTTCAAGGTGGCAGCGCTGGTGGAGGGACTTGGCCACGCCGCCGTGGTCCGAGTGATGCCGAACACGCCGGCTCAGATCGGCGCCGGCATGAGCGTCTGGACCGCTACTCCCGAGGTTTCAAAGGCCGGTCTCGACGCGGCCGGGACCATCCTGCGCTCACTCGGCGAAGAGATATATGTACCCGACGAGAAGCTGATAGAGATGGCAACGGCCTTGAGTGGTTGTGGGCCTGCCTACGTATTCCTATTCATCGAAGCGCTGATCGACGCCGGGGTGTACATCGGCATGACCCGTGAGATGTCCAGGAAATTGACGCTACAAACGGTCCTGGGGAGTACTAGGCTGGTTGCCGAGACCGGTCGCCACCCCGCCGAGCTGAAGGACATGGTCACCTCACCCGCCGGGGCGACTATCGAGGCGGTCCTGGCATTCGAGCAGAGCGGTTTCAGGGCGTCCGTCCTGGATGCCGTAATCGCCGCCTACGAGAAGACCAACGTCCTCGGTGATCAGAAATGAGCGATCTCCTCATCCAGTTCGTGAGCATTCTCACCACGGTCATGTGGGTGGCGATCCTGGGACGCGTGATCATGTCTTGGGGTATCAGTCGATCGTTCGAGCCCGTTCTATCCCGTGGTCGCCATAATCTACGAAATCACCGAGCCCATTCTCGGCCCCATCAGGTCCGTGCTCCCCAACTTCGGCATGATCGACCTCTCTCCGATGGTAGCCCTGCTTCTCATGGGGCTCATCCGGCAGATCCTGGTGAGTGCCCCGGCCTGAGATCCCGGCTAGATGTCCTCGGATAGGATGCGGACCGCCTGCGAAGGAGTGACACCTTCGATCTCGACGGACTTGTCCCTTGACCGATGGCCCCGGACGATCTGCACTGCGCCCTTCGCCACGCCCAGCCGGTCTGCCAGAAGTGCCACGACCGCAGCGTTGGCTTTTCCTCCCTCGGGGGCGGCCGTCACGTAGACCTTCAGTTTCGGCGGTCCTGGGCCGTCAACGACCTCGACGCGCTCCCGCCCGGCCTTCGGCTGGACTCTTATCTGGATTGGCAATTACGCACTCTGCGCGGCATGCCGTTCCCTTATGCGGACAGGTTGAAGCCTAGGCGTGGGCTAGCGCTCCGCCGTCTATGAACACGGTCTGCCCGGTCACAAAGTCGCAGGCGTCCGACGCCAGGTATATCAACAGTCCGCTCAGGTCCTCAGGATGCCCTTTGCGGCGCAGCGGCAGATATCGTACCAGGAGCTCCTTCTGGTCCTCCTCCGTGGGTCGGTCCGTAGAAAACCAACCGGCGCCGATACCGTTGACCCTGACGTTGTCGTGGGCCCATTCCAGCGCAAGGGCCGCCGTAAGCTGGTGTATCGCGCCCTGGGCCGCGCAGGCGGCGACCGAGTTCCACAACCCACGGACCGCCAGACCCGAGCTCAAGTTGATGATGCGCCCGCCGCCCTGAGACAGCATCCTCCGTCCTGCTGACTGGCACCAGTGGAACATCGACATGACGTTGAAGTCCATCACGGTGCGCCATTCATCTTCGGACACCTCTGCAAACGGCTTGCCGAACTCCAATCGAGCATTGTTCACCAAAATGTCAACGCTACCGAGCTCTCTAGCCGTCCGTTCGACCGCGGCCTCCACCTCTTCCGAACGCGTAACATCGGTCTCTATGATCAGGACGGTCCTGCCATGCTCACGGGCCGCCTCAGCCGCCTCCGCAGCGTCCGAGCCATCAGCGCCGGCAACCGCGATGTCCGCGCCGGCCTCCGCCAGGGCCGATACGAGATACGGCGTCCAACCTCGACGGTCCGCAGTCACGATGGCGGTCTTGCCGGTCAGGTCCCATTCGATTGGTATAGGCATCGCTCTCTCCGTTGGTTAGTAACTTCGTAGCCTAGGCCTCCAGCGGCACTTCGGGCGCGTAGCCGGTCGGGGCGTAGCCGCCGGCCAGCCCTCCCCCGTCAACGGCGAATATTTCACCGTTCATGTAATCAGACGCGGCTGAGGCCAGAAAAACAGCGATCGGCCCGATCTCGTGAGGCTGCCCAACCCTACCCACCGGAATGAACTTTCCAGAGGGCTGAGTCTCCTTGAGAGTCGCCGTCCCTTCTGTAGGAATGAAGCCCGGCACGATGCAGGTGCTCGTGACCCCGTACCTACCGAGACTCATGGCCAGGGTCCGCGTTAGCTGCAGGACGCCGCCTTTGGCGGCCGTGTACATGTAGTTGTCCCGCCCACCCCGCAGGCCGAACCCGGAAGAGACGTTTATGATCTTACCTTCGCCTCGGTCGGCCATGTGCTTCGCGACCGCGCGGGAGCAGTAGAACGCGCTCGACAGGTTGGTGTCGATGCCGATGCGCCAGTCCTCGTCCGAGACATCCCAGATCGGAGTAGCCGCTTGCCCGCGGACGATGCCGGCGTTGTTGATGAGGACGTCCACCTGCCCATACTCTTCGAGCGCCCTTCGGAAGAGAGCGTCCACCTGAGTAGTGTCCGTAACGTCGGTAGGGACGGCTATGGCCCGGCTGCCGATCTCCCCGGCCAGTGCCGCTACCTCCTCAATCGGAACCGGCCTGCGCGCGGCCAAGACCAGGTCACCGCCGGCTCTGGCAATGGCCAGCGCCATTTCGCGACCCAGCCCGGTGCCCGCGCCGGTAATCACGACGATCTTGCCGTCCAGACTCAGTTTCTCAAGCATTGCCAGCCTCTATTTCGGCGCCGTCGCCGCTCTGCAAAGTTACCTCTCCCGCCACGGCCGTGAAGGTCGAGCCGTCAGGGGTTCTGAGGACTAGATTGCCCCGTTCGTCAACCGCTTCCGCGAAGCCCTCGACGACGCTCCCCTGCCACTCCAACCGCACGGTCCGCCCCAGGGTCTCCAGGCTGTCGGACCACTCCGGCATTAGCGACTCGCCGCGCGATACGCGGCAATAGAGGTCGTCCGTGCCTTCGAGGACGTGCCGCAGGACCTCACCGCGTCTGAATCGGCGGCCCGTCTCGGTCATCATGCTTGTGGCGATCGAGGAGATCTCCTTGGACAGTGATGTGTCGAAGTTGACGTTGATGCCGATGCCCACGACGGCGTGCGCCACCTCGTTTCCCTGCATGGCGGCCTCGACAAGGATTCCCGATATCTTACGACCCCTCAGCCGGACATCGTTCGGCCACTTGGTCGACGGGACGAGTCCTGTGAAGTGCTCCACCGTCTTTGAGACAGCGAGGGTGGCGGCCATGTTCACGTGAGGCAGTTGCGCGCGGCTCGGACGAAGGAGCACGGAGAATACTACGTTCACACCAAGGGGTGAGATCCAGGCGCGGTTGAAGCGGCCCCGGGCCGCGGTCTGCTCCTCGGCTACTACTACGGTGCCCTCGGGCTCGTCCGCCTCAGCAATCCTTCGGGCCTCGTCCATGGTCGAGGAGACAGAATCGAGGTAGACGATGCGTTCGCCAACGACCCTGTCGGACAGAGCGGCTCGCAGTTCGTCCATGTCGAGGTCTACAGACGGCAAAAGGGTCCAGCGAGGACGAGATTAGGCCTGCTGGATAATACGTGGCGGGTTTCTGCGCAGTCAAGCGGAAGGGCTTGACCTACTTATGACTCGTCTAATAGCCCGGAGATTACATCCTCCAACTGCCTCGCGTTAATGAGCCCGTCCCATTGTCTGAAGACCTGGCCGTTGGAGTCGAAGAACACGGTTGATGGCAGCCCGCTGACATCGTAGGCGGAAAGCGGTTTGCTGTTTGGCGGTGTTCCCGCCGGGTAGGTGATCTCGAGCTCTTCGAGAAGGCTCAGCGCACTCTGCTTAGTCCCGAGTCCTCTGTACTTGCCGACGTCGAGGCCAAGGAGCGTGACTGCTGCCTGGTGCTCGTCGTAGAATTGCTGCAAGTCCGGCATCTCAGCACGGCACGGGGGGCAGTCACCGCCCCAGAAGTTCAGGATAACGGGCTTGCCGGCAGTCAGCACGTCGTTGAAGTTGACGTCATCGCCGCCCAGTTCTTCTTGCCCCTGGTAGACGGTGACCTCGAAGTCGGATGCCTCCGTCTGGCTGACGACGCCCACGAAGAAGACGATAGCGACCAGAACGACTAGTCCGATCGCTAAACCACCGATCACGAGAGTCAAACGCTGGGTTGCAGATTCGCGTCGCTGAGCGGCCCTGCCTGTCCGTCCGCCGGCTGTACTGGACGTCCGCTGTTTCTTAGCCCGCTTACCTTTGGATCCCACCCTATTCCCCCTCGCAAGTTTCGACGGCCGATAGCGCCGACCCAGGTTAGATGCCGAACAGTGACCAGCGGTGTTATGGACTGGGGGCCTACGGTGTTGAGTCGGTCGACGGTGGTTCGGACCCCGTTCGTCCGGGGTGCCAGGCCATCAGTATGGTCGGCACGAGTGCCAATAACGCCAGCCCCATTGCGACCAGAAAGAACTCGTTGAACAGCGTATACCCCGCGTTGGAGACTTGGGCCTCGAACTGGACTGACCGCTGCTGGACCTGTTCCGCGGTCTCCCCCGGGAGCGCGAAGGGGATTTCTATGCCGGCCACCAGTCTGTCGAAACGGCCTGCGCCCCATGCCGTTAGAGCTGCAAGGCCCAGAGTCATTCCGATCATGCGCGTCGCCGTGACGAGAGCAGCGGCCGCTCCGCGGTCGGTCGCTTCCACCGAGTTCGTGGCCGCCAGCGCGATGGGCGCGATCAGCAGCCCGAATCCAAGTCCGACTGTCAGCAGGTGCAGTGTGAGGTCCGGGTCGGTGGTGTCTGCGTCCCATCCGCTCATTAGCAGGAAGCCCAGGCCGGCGAGCACCAGGCCGAGCACGGTCGGCACTCGATAGTCCAGCCTCTGGCTAGCCATGCCTCCGAGCATGGCTCCTACTGGGATAGCAACGGTTAGCCGCATCAACATCAGTCCACCCTCTAGAGGGGTCCTGCCCATGACGGTATTCGCCATCAGCGGAACGGTGACCATTCCGATGATCAACGAGCTGCCGACCAGCAGGTGTGCGGCGCTGGATCCCCGGAGCGCCCAGCCCTTGAACATCGATAGTGGGAGGAGTGGGTCGGCGGCCACCCTCTGTCTTACCACGAACAGGGCGAATGAAAGACCTGAAGCGGCGAGGTAGCCAACCATTAGCACGTCTCTGGAGTCTATCCGGGAGAGGCCAAGCGTCATCGATGCGAGGCTGGCGGCGATCAGCGCTCCGCCGAGGTAGTCCACCTTCGCTCGGTGCGTAGGACTGGGCCCGAGCAGCAGTACCAGCACTACGAGGACCGCGGCTCCTAGCGGAATATTGACCCAAAAGACCCACTGCCAGTCTAGGTAGCGGATGATGATACCGCCCCACAAGGGCCCGACCACGCCACCAGCCTCAGCGGATGCGCCGACTATGCCCAGAGGCACACCCCGCCTGTGTTCGGGAAAAAGGTCGCCAACGATGGCTATCGAAATCGGGACCAGGGCCCCGGCGCCTACTGCCTGAAAGATTCTGGCGGCAATAAGCCACTCGAGGCTGGTGGTCATGGCAACGGCGGCCGAGCCCACCATGAACAGCAACATCGACAGGATGAACAGCCGGCGGTGGCCCCAGATGTCTGATAGCCTGCCGATGAGCGGCATGGCCGCCACGTAGCCCAGTAGGTACCCCGTAATCGTCCAGGCGGCGCGGTCCAGTTCGTAGGGCCCGAGCCTCATATCTCGGATGATCTGGGGCAGTACCGTCACGACAACCGTCTGGTCATCGGCGGCGACAAAGACACCGGCACACACCGGTATGAGCGCCACGTATGGCGGTATCTTCCGGTGTCTCAAAACCTGCACCGGAGCCCTACTGCGGTGGCTCGATGTTTACAGGTTCGCCGAACCCGGATAGCGTGATCGTCCGGATGGTGCCCTCGATCTCACCCTCTTTGACCGCTCCTCCGAAGGTCGCTCTCTGCAGATAGTGAGTATCTACGGAGATGGTTAGCTCGACCGACACCCTCGCTTCGGGCAGGACCAGCCCCACCAGGGGAGACAGCGCTTCTGCGGGGAGCTCGCCTTCGATCAGGTAGACACCTTCGTCGCTGCCCTTCAGCACCGGGTTTTCCACTGCGGTCATCATGGATGAAACGCCTCGCTGTGGGTCGAAGAATCCGAGGGGGCTCACGTCCTTTGGGACCGTCTCCCACCTCCCTGTGAGCGGATTGGTCATGTAGCTGTCGTCGCCCATGGTGATAAGGCTTGACTTGACCAAGAACCCGCCTGAGCCGCCCACGAATTCGGCAGATATCTTGTCAGGCTTCACGACGTCACCCTCAGCCTCGTCGAGGGTCAGGTTGGGCAACAGCTTGGTCCCGCCCTTCTGATGGTCGAGTAGGAAGTGGAATGATCCCGTCGCCTCCATCAATCGTCCAGATTCGGCAAGGACGACCGTGGGATCGACAGGCGTAGGTGCAGGAGCCGCCGCAGCCCTTGCCGTGAGCGACGCAGCGTCTTTGTCTGAGCCTCCGCATGCGACGACTATCGCGATTGCCAGCGCCATCCCCAGCGTGGTCGGGAGCTGCTTCACGCCGGGTTCCCATCCATGCCGAGAGCTTCGAAAATGCTCATAAGGTGGCCGATGTTGCCGGGCTGATACCAGGGCACCTTGTGGAGGACGATGCCCGATTCGTCGAGAACATAGACGGCCCTGACCCGGCCATCCGGGCCTATGGCCCCGAACAACTTTGCCGCCTCTCCATCCGGATCACTGGCGACTGGGAATGGGCAGCCACCCAGTGACTCGCAGAAAGCCGTGTGAGATTCA
>JAQBTI010000056.1 GCA_027624995.1 Chloroflexota bacterium | reverse complement strand
CCCGACGATGCAGCCGCGCCGACATATCGCCCTCGAGGGCGCCTCCCAAGTGCGTGCCCTGGGCGGCTATCCGACTCTGGACGGGCGCCAGACTCGATGGCGGACGTTCCTCCGGAGTGACGGGATAAACCGGCTGACTCCCCGATCTCAGGAGCGCCTTGTGCAGTACGGGGTTCGGACCGTAATCGACCTCCGAAGGACCTGGGAGGTGCAAAAAGCGCCTAACGTGTTCGCCGACTCCTCGCTGGTAACGTACCACCATCAAAACCTGCTAGGAGAAGACCCGGCCTCCCAATCATCGGTCGATGCGGAAGCGGCAGGAAGATTGGGAACGTTGTATGGACTGTGGTTAGACCAGGTCCAGGACCAGGTCGGCAAGACTCTGGCGACATTGGCGAGTCCGAGCGGGTCGCCTGCGGTATTCCACTGCTCGGCTGGCAAGGACCGGACGGGCATCATATCGGCCTTGCTTCTTAGCCTGGCCGGGGTACCTGAGCAGACCATCGCTGAGGACTATGCACTCAGCGCATCCCAACTCTTCGACGTCTATGTCAATGAGTTTGCTCCACCGGACTTGCGCGCGACCTATACGGTCGAGGACTACGAAAGCGATCATTGCCCGCCGGAGGCGATGCTGGAGACGCTTGCCCATTTAGAGGACCGGTACGGCGGTGTGGAGGCCTATGTTCGCGGTTGTGGGCTGAGTGCTACGCAGGTCGAGTCTCTGAGGGAAGCCCTGGTCGAATAGCCCGGCCAAGCCCCATGCTCCAGCAGACTCTTCGCTTCGCTCAGGGTGACAGTCACACGGCGAAGATTCCTCCTGCGGGGAGGGGCTGGCCGCCCCCTAGTAGATAACCTCATCGTCCATGAACTGCCTGACCCGGTCTTCGTCCAGTCCCAACAGCTCCCCGAATACATAGTCGTTGTGCTGCCCTAGAAGAGGCGCGGGAAAGTAGGCGACGTCGGGCATGGCGCTGAATCTGGCGGGGAGCCCGGCGACCGCCCGAGGTCCCACCTCGGGATGGTCCAGCTCGATCACAAAGCCCCGCTCGGTGAAGTGCGGGTCTTCTAGTAGATCGAAGGTGCTCATCACCGGCCCGGCCGCGACCCCGACACCCTGCAGCAGGTGCATCGCATCCCGGGGCGGGAGCGTCGCGGTCCACTCCCCGATGATGCGGTCGAGCTCGTTCTCGTTCCGCTTTCTGTCTCCCAGGGTGGCAAACCGCGGGTCGGAAGACCACTCGGGATGGCCTGCCGCCCCGCATAGGGACCGCCATTCCTGATCATCCGCAACCGCGATCGCAACCCATTGATCGAGGCCCTCAGCGGGGTAGACTTCGTGCGGTGACATCTCGGGCACGTGGTTTCCGGTGCGTCCCAATTCTCTGCCGTTCATGGAGAAGTCCATAAAGGCCTCGGGGATCAGCGTGCTCACCGTTTCGGCCATCGACACCTCTATATACTGGCCTTCGCCGGTCCGGCGTCGGTGCGAAAGGGCACTTAGCACGTGGAACCCCATCACGGTTCCGATCAGATAGTCAGGGAGGTTGCCGCCCGCCTGTACGGGGGCGTCGGCCTCGTATCCGGTCAGCGATATGAGCCCGCCGTAAGACAGGGTGTTTGGTCCCCATCCGGTCGCTTCGTAATCTGGCCCATTTACACCTAGGGTTGAGCCGCTCAGATATATAAGATCTGGACTCACTTCACGCAGCGCTTCGTAACCTAGTCCGAGCCTCTCCATGACACCCGGCGCGAAATTCTCACCGACGATGTCGCACGTCGCGACCAGCTCCTTGACGAGATCGATAGCCCTCGGGTCCTTGAGGTTCAGGGTCAGGCCAAGCTTGCTGTAGTTGTTGTTGTTCCACGGGCCGGAGCGATTGACGCCCGTGACTCCGTCAGTGCTGGCCCTCGCTCCCGTGCGCCCCGCCTCCGTGTGGGCATTTGACTCCACTCGAAGGATCTCGGCGCCCATGCTGCCTAGCCACTGGGTACAGTGCGGAACCGAGAGTATCCATCCGAAGTCGAGTACCCTCACTCCCTGTAGAGGCTTGTTCTTCGTCCCGTTGACCGTGGGTAGTGAACGCTCAGCCCTTTTGGGACGGCCCGCCGGCTCGCCGAAGATCTCGGAGTTGTGCTGCCCCAGGGTGGGAGCGGGACGTTTGAGGCTCCAGGGCGTCCCCCACATCCGAACGGGCGGGCCTGGCTGCATGATCTTCCCTACCACGGGATGGTCCTGCTCGGCGAAAAAGCCTCTTTCGACATACTGCGGCGACCGGGTCACCTCGCCGACGGAGTAGACCGGGAAGCACGGTACTCCATTCTCCTGCAGCATCTGGAAGAGCTCCCGACGAGTGAACTGCTTCATCCATTCGGAAATCCAGGGGCCCACCTCATCGGCCGCAGGTATGAGCACTTCCACTTTCGAGTACTCTTCGCTGTCGGCCCACTCCGGACGGCCCATGAGCTCTTTCAGCGCATCCCACCAGTGCTGGAAGGTGAAAGAGGTGGATATGTATCCATCCTTGCACTCCCATATCCAGGGGAAATGGGCCTTCAGCCGGCTCTCCGGAAGCTGTGAAATATCGTGGGAGAATATGGCGAAGTTGGCGCGGATGTGATCGGCGATCGTCTCCATCGCTGAGACGTCAACCATCTGACCCACGCCGTAGGCGTCCCTATAGAAGACGGCGATCATAGAGGCCAGCGCCGCTGTCCAGCCCGTCATGTACTCGGACTGGTATCCACCGGCGCGCAACGGGCGCTGGTTCTCGGGATCGGTCACAGAGAACCACGGCGTCTCATAGCCCAGACCACCCATGTGGTAGACGACGAGGTCGGGGCCCTTGTAATCACGATAAGGCCCGGTCAGTCCGAACGGGGTCGAGTATGTGGCCACCAAGTGGGGGTGGACCGGGCCCAGCCTCTCGTAGTCGAGCCCGAGGGCGATCAGGTCCAGCCTCGCCAGGTCTGTGACGAAGACATCTGCCCCGGCCAGGAGCCGGGACATCCGCTCATAGTCCGCTGCAGAGTTCAGATCGAGGGTGACGCCACGTTTGTTGGCGTTGAGGTAGATGAAACGGCCACTGGCTTCGGTGTTCGGATGGTCACCAGGGAACGGCCCAAAGCGGCGGGCCGGATCGCCGTCCGGTGGCTCTACCTTTATGACATCGGCGCCGAGGTCCGCGAAGGCCTTGGCGCACATCGCGCCCGCTACTCCACGGCTATACTCGACAACCTTCAGATCGGATAGCGCGCGCCCGGGCAAATGTCCCCTCCTTCATGAATGCGCGCGCCATTGTATCCAAGGGTCACGCGGGTTACAACGAGCTTGTATCGGCCCCCGACCTACCGACTCGAGGGCGATCGTCTGTGTGGACACGCATCTGGACGAACACATGGCTGTGGCGATCGACCGACATGGCGCACGCCAAAGTGAGGAAGACTGGCCACATCACCGACTGGGCAAGTCTCACACGCGTGAGACTCCCAGATTCCGTAGTGGATTCCCACCCATTTGATTAGCTCAATCGAACGAACCCACTTTCCAGACCTCGCATCAAGCTCGTTTGATGGCGGGGACGCCGAGCTTTCCCACCAGCCCTGTGAACGCGGTCAGGTCGCTATCGACGACTTCTTTCAGCTCCCCCAGCTGTCCATCGACACGGGCGGACAGCTCGTCGAACACATCGTACGACTGCGTCGTCGGCCGCCCGTCCGCGCCGGCTACAACCTTGGCCAGCGCCGATAACTTTGCGTTCAGACGGGCCGGGTAGGCGATGGCATCGAGCCTGCCGGTTATCGCCGTGTGCATCAACTCCGATTCGATGGCCGACAGCTTCACGTTGAGGCCGTCCGCCGCTCTGGAAAGGGCCGAGCGGCTATCCTGCCCGTCGACGCGTTCGACCCACTGCTCCACCTGACTGCGGATACGGCGCACCTGGCTGACGGCCTCGTTGGTCTCGGACAGCTTGTCCCGAATTTGGACCAGGAGAGCGAACTGCGCTTCCAGGTCCTGTCGGGTCGCCGTGATGCGTGGGTCGCTCAGTAGTTCGAAGCTCTGTGATTGCGCGTGGCCGCCGACCTCCAGCCGGACCTCGTAGGTCCCAGGCAGGGAGAGCGGTCCGGCCAGCCCGTATTCCGGCTCGGCCGTCCCCGGCACGGCGCTGGCCGCGGGGTACTTCATGTCCCACACAAAGCGGTTCATTCCCGCCTTAGCAGACACCAGTGGTTCCCGTTTGCCGTCGTCCGGCTCGGCGACCTCCTCGCCCTTCTCGCTACTAAAGGTTTTGATCGTTCCACCTGTCGAGTCGACAAAGGTCAGCGAGACTTCGGCATTCGGCGGCGGCTGGCCCAGGCGATACGTAACCACCAGCCCGTGCGGCGGGTTGGTGCCCGCGTCCAGATGCACGGGGACGGTGTCGATCTCAGGGTGCTGCTCGACATACGAGGCCGCCAGCTCACGCCGGCTGCTGTGCGAGACCGTTCCGGCCCTGGGGGGCGGCACGAGGTAGGCCGGGGCAGGCGCGAACAGGTGGACCGGCTCGTGAATCACCGCAGGCTCCAGTTGCCTGAGCAGTGCCAGGTTGTCCAGAATCCAAAAGGAGCGGCCGTGTGTTGCCACTACCAGTTCGTCGCCCTTTACCACCAAGTCGTGCACCGGTACTGCGGGCAGACCGCGTCCTGAGCCCGTCGAAAGGTTCATCTGGAGGGGCTGCCACGCCACGCCTCCGTCGAAGGACACGTACACTCCCGTCTCGGTACCTGCGTAGAGAAGCCCGCGCCGTTCGGGGTCCTCCCTGATCACTCTGGTGAAGTCGTCTCCAGGTATGCCGTCCGTTATCGTTACCCAGGTGCGGCCGTAGTCCTCGGTCTTGTAGAGGTAGGGACGGAAGTCATCGAGCTTGTACCGTGTCGCCGCCATGTACGCGGTGGCCGGGTCGTGGGGCGAGGGCTCGATCGTGCTGATCAGAGTCCATTCGGACAGCCCGTCCGGAGTGACGTCCTTCCACGACTTGCCGCCATCGCGCGAGACATGGACCAGTCCATCGTCCGAACCCGCCCAGAAGACACCACTTTCCTGGGGCGACTCGGCGAAGGCGAAGATGGTGCAGTAGTGCTCCACGCCGGTATTGTCCTGTGTGATGGGCCCGCCTGAGCTCTCCAGCTTGGATGGGTCGTTTCGCGTCAGGTCCGGGCTGATCGCCTCCCAGCTGTGGCCCTCGTTCTCCGAGCGGAACACCACATTCGCCGCTACGTAAAGTATGTTCTGGTCGTGTGGGGAGATCACGATGGGGTAGGTCCACTGGAACCGGTACTTGTGGTCTCCAACTCCCGCGCCGAAGTTGTGGTCCGGCCACACCGAGATGATCCTGCTCCGGCGGAGACGGTGGTCGTACCGCAATAGGTACTCCGCTCCGTGGGTGGGGGTTCCCGAGTAGACGATGTTAGGATCGTCCTGACGCACGGCGATGTGCCCGGACTCGGAGGCCCCGACTGGGTAGCAGTCGGCCCACTGTATCGTGCCCGTGAGCGACCGGCTCGGGACACTGATCGCGGAGTTGTCCTGCTGCGTAGCGTAGGCCCGGAAAGGAAACTGGGAGTCGGTGGCCACGTGGTAGAACTGCGCCGTGGGCTGGTTGTAGATGCTCGACCAGGTCGAGCCTCCGTTGAAGGAGACGCAGGCGCCGCCGTCGTTTCCTTCAATTATTCTCCGTGGGTCGCCCGGGTCGAGCCACAGGTCGTGGTGGTCACCGTGGGGCGGATCGAACCTCGTGAAGCTACGGCCGCCATTAGTGGACTTCCAGGCCTGGATGCTGAGGACGTACACCGTCTCGGGGTCCTGGGGATCGGCGAACACGTGGCTGAAATAGAACTGCCTCTGCAGCAGCGGCCGGTCCTGATTAACCAGCTCCCATGTCGACCCACCGTCGTCGGAGCGAAATAGGCCACCCTGTTCAGATTCCACGATAGCCCAGACGCGACCGGATCGCGCGGGCGAGACGGCCAGCCCCATGCGGCCTTTGACGCCTTCTGGTAGACCCTTGTTATTCGTCAGCTCCGTCCACGTGTCGCCACCGTCGACGGTCTTGTAGAGTCCGCTGTCCGGGCCCCCGCTGGTGAGCCTCCAGGGCTCCCGTCCCGCCTCCCAGATGGCCGCGTAGAGCACGCGAGGGTTATTCGGGTCCATAACCAGGTCCGCAGCTCCCGCCTTCTCGCTCTTGAAGAGGACGCGCTCCCATGTCTGTCCGCCGTCTTTGGACCGGAACACGCCTCGCTGGTCGTTAGGACCGAAGACGTGCCCCAGCGCTGCTACGAAGACCACTTCGGGATTCCGCGGGTCTACACGGACGCGGGAAATGTGCCGCGTGTCCTCCAGACCCAGGTGTGCCCACGTCCTGCCGGCGTCTGTTGACCTGTACACTCCGTCACCGTGGGAGACGTTTCCACGGATGCACGACTCGCCCATCCCGGTGTATATGACGTTGGGGTCGGACTCGGCGACCGCGATAGCTCCCACCGCCGCCGTCTTGAAATAGCCGTCGGAGACGTTCTCCCAGTAGGTACCCCCGTCGTAGGTCTTCCACACGCCTCCGGCGCAGCCGCCGAAGTAGAAGACCATCGGGTCAGTGGGGTGTCCCGCTACCGCAACCACCCGGCCACCACGAAACGGACCAATCGAGCGCCACTCCATGGTTTCGAACAGGTCTGAATCTGTGCCCGTCGCCTGATCCGTCACCATCTTTGCACCTGCTTAGGACTGGATTGGGCGCTCTCGTAAGAGCGACGATCTTCTCTCATGGGCCTAATCCCACACAACATGGGCGCGCGATGCTTGGGCCTACGACGGCGGTCAGATGCGCGAGACGCGGCGCAGGACTTCGTCGTCCTTGGAGAAGTCCCACTCCTCCTGGTCGAGCCCTTCCTCCCGCCACCAGCGGTACGTCATCTCCAGACCGTCGCGCATCGTGTACGTCGGTGCCCAGTCCAGGTCATTGCGGGCCTTGTCGTTGGCATAGATGGAGCTGGCCCCCGCACCGAAGGGGAAGACACTGCCGTCGGCCAGGCCTGGGTACGTGCTGTCCACATTCACGATTTCGGCTCGCACACCCATCACTTCTTCGAGCGCCTAGACGTAGCCGTTGGCGGTGATCGCCGCGTCTGCGCAGGCGGTGTAGGCCTGGCCCAGGGCCTGGGACCTCCCGGGGACCGCGGCGAAGAGCTCGGCCAGGTCTTCGACGTGGACGCTGTGCCAGTGCCTCAGCCCCCGGTCGGGAATAATTAGGATACGACCCCGGATCAGCCTCGCGAAGTACGCGAACTCTCGCTGGGGCAGGGTGTTGTGAGGTCCGTACACGTATGGTGGCCTGACGACGGTGACCGAGAGCCTCCCTCGAGCGTGTGCATCCATCAGCAGGTCTTCGCAGGCGACCTTGTCTCTGGCATACGGACGTGCGCTCGGAGCGCGAAAGAGCGGGAAGTCTTCCCGCACAGGTCCGAGTTCGCTGGGAGCGTAGACCGCCGTGCTGCTGCAGAAGACATAGTGGCCGATCCCGTCTGCCAGGGGAGTCAGCACGGCCTCGATGTCGGCGGGCGTGTAGCCCGAGATGTCAAACACCGTGTCGTACCGCTTGCCCTCAAGTGCGGCGGTCATCTCGGCCGGGCTATGTCGGTCTGCCTTGAGCCTGTGGACTCCTGCGGGAAGCTCTGTCCGGGAGAGCCCCCTATTGAGGACGGTCACCTTGTGCCCATGGCTATGCAGAAGCTGGACCAGGTGAAGGCCTACGAACCTGCTGCCTCCCAAAACGAGTGTATCCATGAGTTTCACGTCAGTTGCCTGGCGGACGCTACCATCCGAAAGCGTAGCCTATTGTGCCCCTGGGCGACGCCCCGCCCGATATGACACCGGTGCTCTTGTTGTAGTGGATGGCCAGGACCTTTCCGCCATACCAGGCATCGGTCATCTCGATCTCATGTCCGCGCCGGCCGAGCTCTGCGATCACCTCCCCTGGAATCACGGGTTCTGTGGTCAATCGGCCTGGAAAGGCAGCGCGTGGATAGAAGGAAGAAGGGAAGTGAACGGAGCGAACGGCCGGCGCATCCAGCGCCTCCTGGATGTTCATACCGAACTCGACATAATTCAAGAAGAACTGCAGCGTCACCTGATCCTGGCTGTCACCACCGGGGGTGCCAAATGCCATGAACGGCTCGCCCTGCCGTGTCACCATGGACGGCGTGAGCGTGGCACGGGGCCGTTTGCGAGGCTCCAGGGCGTTGGGACGTTCCGGGTTAAGGTAGAACATCTGGCCTCGGGTACCGATAGGAAATCCCAGTCCAGGGATCACCGGCGACGAGCCGAGCCACCCGCCGCTGGGAGTGCTGGCGACCATGTTCCCCTCCCGATCAATGGCGTCGAGGTGAGTCGTGTCGCCTTCGTGGACCCCTGTCAGGTCTTGTTCCTTGGCTAGCCTTGCCGCTACTCCAAGAGCCCGCCGATTGTCCTCGGCCACGTCCACCGTAGCGTAGTGAGGCACACCGTTTCCGACATCTCCGGGTCGCATCGCCAGCGATGCCGTCGCGCCGATGAGTTCACGCCGTGCCGAGTTGTACTCCTCGGAAAGGAGCACGTCCATGGGTACATCGTCGAATAGCGGGTCACCGTAGTAGGCTTCACGATCGGCGAAGGCCAGCTTGGCCGACTCGACCCATGTGTGAAGGTACTCAGCGGAGTTGTGGCCCAGCTTCTTCAGATCAAACCCGTCTAGGATGGCCAGGTGCTGGAGGAAGACAGGCCCCTGGGTCCAGGTCGGACACTTATGTACATCGAGACCGCGGTAGTTGTAGGAGACGGGGTCTTCCACCGTCGCGTGCCATTCTGCAAAGTCCTCGTAGGACAGGAGTCCGGAGTGGGCGATCCCGCTTGCGTCCTCGACCGGGTTGTCCGAGATGAACCTGACAATCCGCTCGGCGATCTCGCCTTTATAGAAGGCGTCGCGCGCAGCCTCGATGCCGGCGACTCTTCCCTTGGGTTGGGCCTCCTCCTCCGCGCGGCACATTGTCTTGAGGGTCGTGGCAAACTCCGGATTACGAAACACCTCCCCGACATTGGGCACTCGACCGTTAGGGAGATAGACCTGGCCCGTCGTCGGGTACAGTTCGGTGAACTTTTGAACGCTGCTTGATAAGGTGTTGTGCATGCCTTCGTAGACCGGAAATCCGCGCTCGGCCAGCTCTATGGCAGGCTGAAGCACTTCGGAGAAACTCATCGTACCGAAGCGGGAGACGGCGGTGGCCCAGGTATCGACGACCGCCGGTACGCACGCGGGCAGAAAGCCGTCGCCGGGGATGAGGTCGATCCCGTTCTGGCGGCACCAGTCGATCGTGAACGCCTTCGGAGACCAGCCCATCCCGCTGACGGCGAAGGTCTTCCCCTCTTTGGCTGAGTAGACCAGAGTGGGTGATTCGCCCCCGATGCCGTTGCTGAAAGGCTCCAGCAGGTTGAGACAAAAGCCCATCGCCGCCGCCGCGTCGATGGCGTTGCCACCCTTCTCCATGATACGGAAGCCCGCCGCGGTGGCCAGGTAATGCCCGGATGTGACAACGCCGCGGGTGCCCATGATGACCGGTCGTGTGGTGAATGCCATGATGTGAATACCTCGTATCTAGCCTGGGTCCTTCAGGCCGACATCTTTCATGCAGGTTGCGGGAGTCAGACGAATGCCCAGTCCATGACGATGGTACGGACTCCATGGAACGCAGTCAATCACCGACCCGCCCGTCTTGGAGGGCAAGGCTTAGCTCCTCTCGGGACGAGATACCGTGTCGCTTGTCCAGTTGGGAGTGAGATCGAGCTCGCCACGACAAGCCCAGTCACCGTAGCTGGGACTCGTTTACTTCAGCCTCAAGGCTAGCTCAATGGCTGCGTTTACCAGGTCCTCCCCCGCTTCGGGCGCGAACGGAGTGTTGGTCGTCCCATAGAAACGCCTGTATCGGGCCTGATCGACAATCTCATCCAAGGGGACATCAACAATCTCGTCGTGAGGCTTTCGGGTCGAAATATAGCCGATATAGTCGGCGCAATAGCTGGCCACCCACGTCCTGTCCCGACCGACGCTGTCCTTGATCTCCCGGCCCAGCTCGTTGAAAAGCTCGCCCGGGCTGCACGCGATAAGCAGGTCCCCGATCCGCAGTCCTCGCAGCTCAGCCGGCACTGGCGGCTTATCCTGGTCTCGGGCGAGGACCAGTTGCGTGAACCCATTGCCGTACGCCTCAGGGTTCTGCGTGGCGGATACGGCGATGTTGGTCCCTTCCGGCCAGGTCTCCCCCGTGTAGCTGCCCAACTCATGTAGCAGGGTGTCATGCTGTTGCTGGGCGGCCTCGGCCGTCCAGGAGACCCGGTGGCGCGGCATTGGAATAGTCCGGGACACCACCGCTAGCGGCACGGTCCGCTCCATGGCTGTCCGCTGAAGAGTTGCCATCGCTTCGGCCCCCAACATCTCGCCGAGGTCCCTGGCGTCATCGTACGTATTCATACGGCTCGACTCGATGTTGCCGAACCACCAGTCGAACGGGTGCACGTCTCCGCCGGCGCCTGACAAAAACAGGCACACGGAGCCCGGATCGGCCTCCTCTACGAATTCGCAGGCCACTCCGGTGAAGTCGGCGCTCCAGAGCAGATACTGGCCACCCACACAGAGGTTGTGGCAGGCCCAGTTGATGATTCTAGCCAGCGGACGGCCGTCGGAGCG